>NZ_BAAFGR010000058.1:0-42495 GCF_041154655.1 Nocardia sp. JMUB6875 | reverse complement strand
CCCGTTCGCCGCTCGTGTACCCCGAAGGGCCTTACCGCTCGACTTGCATGTGTTAAGCACGCCGCCAGCGTTCGTCCTGAGCCAGGATCAAACTCTCCGTTGAAGACTCTCGATCGGCCCCGAAGGGCTTATCGGAAGAATTAACCAGAGTCCGAAAACCTTGGCAGATTTTTAACGCCAGCTCGGAAATTAAGCTGACTAAATTGTCCAACCACCCTCACGGGGGTGAGAATGATTGGAACCAAATAAAATATTTGGCACTGACATTCATCGACACACTATTGAGTTCTCAAAGAACACACGCACAAACGATCTCCCGGGCTCTAAGTCCCGCTCGATCGTGAGGCAACTTTTACAGCTTAGCCCAGCCGTATCAGCGGAACCAAATCCGCTGGTCAGGTGAAGCCAGTGTGATCATCAGGCGCTCCTCGTCCAACCTCGTTTCCCAGGCCCTTGGGGCTCCGGGTCGGTGTCCGTGTCGCTCTGACCTGGAATAAGTTACGTGTTGCTACGAACAGAGTCAAATCGGCTGGTCAGAGGACTAAATTGGCTCACGTGTACGTCTGCGACTGGTCGATTACGAGCTCCGTCGTCGACGAGTTCGCGGAAAGACTGCCCGGCCATAAAGAAACCGACTGGCGTGTTAGTTGGTTGCCGGGCCGATTGGTCACGCGGGAGCAGGCAATCGCGGCCATGGAATTGGTCGAACTCCTCTACGACCCGACCTACCCCGACGACGCCGAGGTGCGCGCCGCCGTCGCGGCGGCCGCCGAGCAACTCGGCATCCGGCCCATCGATGTCGCGGTCACCCTCTCCGAGCGCCATCCGCATCGCTGACGACACTCCCCTCCACCCGACGATGGGCGTGCCTACGCCTGCGGACCGATTCCCGCCGAATGCCCTCCGCCCACGGGTTGATTTCCTTTGACACCCACCCGGTGGCGTCCGAGATTAGGTCTGTGACAGGCGTAATCGCAGCTCCCGCACGGTTCGGCACCGACTGGTCGCGATGGTTGCGAGGTCCGGAAGACCAGCCGCGCTGGGCCCGGCCCGCACTACTCGTTACCGCCGCGGTGGCGGGAGCGCTCTATGTCTGGGGCATCGGGGCGCGGACGCCGCATCTCTACTACTCGGCCGCCGCGCGGTCGATGAGCATGAGCTGGCACAACTTCTTCTTCGCCGCCTTCGATCCGGCGGGAACCATCAGCCTCGACAAGCTGCCCGGGGCGATCTGGATCCAGGCACTGTCCGTGCGGATCTTCGGGCCGCACCTCTGGGCGTATCAGCTGCCGCAGGTCATCGAGGGCGTGCTCACGGTTCTCGTGCTCTATCGAGCGGTACGGCGATTGTCCGGTCCGTACGCGGCCATCGTCGCGGCGGTGGTCGCGGCGCTCGCGCCGGCGACGGTCGCGCTGAACCGCGGCAATATCTCCGACACCCTGCTGGTGCTGTTCCTCGTCCTGGCGGCGGATCGCGCGGCGGCGGCGATCGTCTCGGGGCGGACGCGGGATCTGCTGTACTGCGGGCTGTTCATCGGCCTCGCCTTCCAGGCCAAGATGTTGCAGGCGTGGCTCGTGGTTCCGGCCTTGGCCGCCGCGGTCCTGATCGCCGCGTCGAGAAGCGAACTGCGGCAACGGATCACGGGCCTCGCCTGGTGCGGCACACTCGCGCCGGCGGTTTCGCTGAGCTGGATGGCATTGGTCAGCCTGCTGCCCGCGGCGCACCGGCCCTATGTCGACGGCAGTCACGACAACTCACTGTTCGAGCAGGTCTTCGTCTACAACGGAGCCAGCCGGACCAATGACGGATTCGGCGTCGGGGCCGCCAACTTCGCCGCCGGCGGGGGCCAGAGCGGCTATCGCGCGCAACTGGTGATCGGCCCGGACCACCGGTTCGATCACCTCTTCGGCGGGGGCGGCGGCCGCGAAACCGGATGGCTGATTCCGCTCGCGCTGGTCTGCCTGCTCGCACTGGCCTGGGCCGCGCGGCGGCGACCGCGCACCGATCGGGAGACCGCGGCACTGATGCTGTGGGGCGGCTGGCTGCTCATCCACCTGGCGGTCTTCCTGGTGATCGGCACCGTGAACCCTTACTACCTGGCGGTTCTCACACCCCCGATCGCGGCTCTGATCGGCATGGGGGCCAACGCTTTCCGGCAATCCACCGACCGGCGGGTACGCATGCTCGGCCTGCTCTCGATCGGCGCGACGGCCGCCTACGGCTGGTGGCTCTCGGCCGCCGCGCCAAGCTGGGTACGCGTCGGACTCGTGGTGGTCACCGTGGCGCTCGTCGTGGCCGCGCTCCGCGTTCGGGAAGCAGTGTCGGCCGCGCTACTTCTGGTCGCGGCGCTGGCCGCACCTTCCGCTGCCGCGCTGTCGGTGGTCGCCGACGGTTACGGCCCGCTCGACACCCCGTACGAGTCGGCGGCGGCCCGCCAAGTCACCCAGGGATTCATGGCCTCTTCGATCGGCAGCGCACAGCAGCTCGACGACGAGCTCGCGAAAATGCCGGGCCACCCGCGTTATCCGCTGCTCACCTACACCACTGCCCTCGCCGCCCCGTTCATCCTGGTCAGCGGCGAGCAAGTGCCGAGCATCGGCGGCTTCACCGGTGAGTCACCGGTCCCCACCGTCGATCAGGTGGCAGCAATAATCAACTCCGGTCAGGTCGGACTGGTCTTTGTCACCCCCGCGAAGGACGACCGTCTGGAATGGATTCGACAGCACTGCCGCGAGTTGCCGGGCCAGGGTGACGGCCCGTCGATCCAGGCCTACAGCTGCGCTCACCACCGGTAGGAATCGAATTCGCGACTCACCGACCGAATCGCGATGCGGCACTTAGCATCCCTAACTATGCAAGACATCAGCGGGTTGCTCCACAAGATCAGACACGGCCTCGACACCCAGGTGAGCCTCTCGCGGCTGCGCCGCAACCGCACCCTCGCCGACGCGGTCGCCGGCCGCACCGTTCTGATCACCGGAGCCTCCTCCGGCATCGGCCGCGCCGCCGCCCTCGAATTGGGCGCCGCCGGAGCCACCGTCCTGCTGGTCGCCCGCCGCGCCGACGAACTCGCCACCGCCGTAGCCGAAATCGAGGCCCGCGGGGGCCGCGCCGCCGCCTACCCCTGCGACCTCAACGACTTCGACGCCCTCGACGCCATGACCGCGAAGGTCCTCGCCGACCACGGCCGCGTCGACATCCTGGTCAACAATGCGGGCCGCTCCATCCGCCGCCGCCTGGACCAGTCCTACGACCGCTTCCACGACTACGAGCGCACCATGCGCCTCAACTACTTCGCCCCCGTCCGCCTCATCCTGGCCTTCGCCCCCGCCATGCGCGCCTCAGGCCAGGGCCAGATCATCAACATCCTCTCCCTGGCCAACCTCTACGGCGGCCCCGGCTACGCCGCCTACGTCGCCTCCAAGGCCGCCCTCGACTCACTGAGCACCAACCTCCAAGCCGAAACCCACACCGAGAACCTGAGATTCACCTCGATCTACCTCCCCCTCGTCCGCACCGACATGATCACGGCGAACCCCATCTACACCCAGGCCACCGCCAACGCCCTCACCCCCGAAGAAGGCGGTCAGATCATCTGCGACGCCATCACCGACCGCCCTCGCCGCCTGGCTCCAGTGATGGGCCGGATCGCGGCCTTCGTCGACTCCGCCCTCCCCGAACGCGCCGACGCCATCCGCAACGCCCGCTTCACCAGCGGAATGTGAACCGCCACAACGAAATGAACCCGGACGCGGACCCTGCCACCGATACGGGCCCGACAGACACCGGTCCCCACCCATAGCCGAGGGCCCGGCCACCGCAAGGTGGCCGGGCCCTCGTTTATTGCTTTGTGCTGCCGGAGGCAGGACTCAGAAGTCCATGCCGCCCATGCCGCCGGTCGGGTCGCCCGCGGGGGCGGCCTTCTCCGGCTTGTCGGCGACGACGGCCTCGGTGGTGAGGAAGAGCGCCGCGATGGAGGCGGCGTTCTGCAGCGCCGATCGGGTGACCTTGACCGGGTCGGCAACGCCGGCGGCCAGCAGGTCGACGTACTCGCCCGAGTCGGCGTTCAGGCCGTGGCCCGCCGGGAGGTTCGAGACCTTCTCGGCGACGACGCCGGGCTCCAGGCCCGCGTTGAAGGCGATCTGCTTCAGCGGCGCGGACAGCGCGACGCGAACGATGTTCGCGCCGGTGGCCTCGTCACCGGACAGGGACAGGGCGTCCAGCGCGGGGGCGGCCTGCAGCAGGGCCACGCCACCACCGGCGACGATGCCCTCCTCGACGGCGGCCTTCGCGTTGCGGACGGCGTCCTCGATGCGGTGCTTGCGCTCCTTGAGCTCGACCTCGGTCGCGGCGCCGGCCTTGATCACCGCGACACCGCCGGCCAGCTTGGCCAGGCGCTCCTGCAGCTTCTCGCGGTCGTAGTCCGAGTCCGAGTTCTCGATCTCGGTGCGGATCTGCGCGACACGGCCCTTGATGGCCTCCGGGTCGCCCGCGCCCTCGACGATGGTGGTCTCGTCCTTGGTGATGACGACCTTGCGGGCGGTGCCCAGCAGCTCCAGACCGGCGGTCTCGAGGGACAGGCCGACCTCTTCGCTGATGACCTCGCCACCGGTCAGGATGGCGATGTCGGCCAGCATGGCCTTGCGGCGGTCGCCGAAGCCCGGGGCCTTGACGGCGATGGACTTGAAGGTGCCGCGGATCTTGTTCACGACCAGGGTCGAAAGCGCTTCGCCCTCAACGTCTTCCGCGATGATCAGCAGCGGCTTGCCGGCCTGGATGACCTTCTCCAGCAGCGGCAGCAGGTCCTTGACGGTCGAGATCTTCGAGCCGACGAGCAGGATGTACGGATCCTCGAGGACCGCTTCCTGACGCTCCGGGTCGGTCACGAAGTAACCGGAGATGTAGCCCTTGTCGAAGCGCATGCCCTCGGTCAGCTCCAGCTGGAGGCCGAAGGTGTTGCTCTCCTCGACGGTGATGACGCCTTCCTTGCCGACCTTGTCCATGGCCTCGGCGATCAGCTCACCGATGGACGAGTCGCCGGCCGAGATACCGGCGGTGGCGGCGATCTGCTCCTTGGTCTCGACCTCCTTGGCGGTGTCGAGCAGCTTGGCGGTGACGGCCTCGACGGCCTTCTCGATGCCGCGCTTCAGACCCAGCGGGTTGGCGCCGGCCGCGACGTTGCGCAGACCCTCGCGAACCAGAGCCTGGGCGAGCACGGTGGCGGTGGTGGTGCCGTCACCCGCGACGTCGTCGGTCTTCTTCGCAACTTCCTTGACGAGCTCCGCGCCGATCTTTTCGTACGGGTCCTCGAGCTCGATTTCCTTGGCGATGGAGACACCATCGTTGGTGATGGTGGGGGCGCCCCACTTCTTCTCCAGCACCACGTTCCGGCCCTTCGGGCCGAGGGTCACCTTGACAGCGTCGGCGAGGCTGTTCAGGCCACGCTCGAGTCCGCGGCGAGCCTCTTCGTCGTACGCAATTGTCTTGGCCATTGCGTTGAGATCCTCCAGATCAGGGATGGGCATGATCTGGTCAGCTTCGGTGCCCGCGACGGACGACCGGAGGTACCGGCCTCACCGTTCCGACCTAGCACTCACGGGTACGGAGTGCCAAACCCCTTTCTAGCACTCACCCCCGACGAGTGCAAGGTTACGGGGAACCGGCGAATGGCCGCGCGAGCGATCTCGGCGGCCGATGCCTCGCCAGGACTACGAGAAGTGAGAACGGTCGTCTACGCGGAGCAAGAGCGCGATCAAAGCGTCCGTCCGTCGCTCCTCCGGGGTGCGCGGCTCGCCGTGTTCGACAGTGACGAGTTCGGCATCCTGGAGCAGGAGTTCGGCTTCGATGCGCATGATGGCCCGGATGAACGGTGGGGCGACCTCCGGCGGGAGGTCTCCGTTCACGATGTAGCCGCCGTCCGGCGTGTCCTCGGTGGAGACATAACTGAGCGCGCGCAGCAGGTCAGCGCGCATTTCCCCCGCAACTAGGTCGGAACCCTCGTCGCCCGCCATTCCACAATCGTATCTGGCGCATCATGCACACCATGGGACCCGGTGCGGCGGGAGCGGATGCGAGCCCTACATCACCAGGTCGATGGCATGGTGGAACGACACGCCGACTACTCGCCGAGGGCGGGCGCGGTCACGCCGGGCACCGGCAGCGAACCCAGCAGGGCCACGATGTCGGCCTGCACGGCGTCCTTGTCCAGGCCCAGGCCGGACAGCACGCCGGAACCGTTCTCCTGATCCAGCAGGGCGAGCAGCAGATGCTCGGTGCCGATGTAGTTGTGACCCAGGCGCAATGCCTCGCGGAAGGTCAGCTCGAGGGCCTTGCGGGCCTGCGCGTCGAAGGGGATGAGGGCGGGGACCGGGTCGCCGGTGGCGGCGGGGAGCGCGGCCGTGGCCACCCGACGGACGGCGTCCACGGAGACGCCCTTCGCCTCCATGACCTTCACCGCGAGGGATTCCGGCTCGGCGAGCAGCCCGAGAATCAGGTGTTCGGAACGGGTTTCGAGATTGCCGACCGACCGGGCTTCCTCTTGGGCGGCCATCACCACGTGGCGGGCGCGCGGAGTGAAGCGGGCGAATCCGGCACTGGGATCGAGGGCGGCGGCCTGGCCGGGATCGGCGGGGGCCTTGGGCACGAAGCGTTTCTGCGCGGCCTGCTTGGTGACGCCCATGCTCTGACCGATATCGGTCCAGGAGGCGCCGGAGCGGCGGGCCTGGTCCACGAAGTGGCCGATCAGATGGTCGGCCACCTCACCGATGTGGTTGCCCAGCACCACGGCGTCGGAGAGTTGTTCGAGGACGTCGTCGGGGCGGGCCTTCTTGATGCCGTCGATCAGATCGTCGAGGCGGATGGAGTTCGTCATGCGTCAACTCTAGGTTGACCACTGGAGGTTGGTCAACCATAAGTTGACGGCTGGCGCGGCCTGGTTCACCCCTTGGCCGCCCGGCCCACGGCGGCCACGATCTGCTCCTTGATCCACGCGCCCGTGCGACCGGTCAGCACCGTGTTCCCGTTCGAGTCATCGGCCTTCATGAACTGGACGACGGCATCGCGACGGCCGAGGCTGATGCAGGTCAGGACAAAGCGGGGCCGGAAAGCCTTGGGCTGCTTGCCGCGCACCCGCGCCACCACCGCGCCGCCGAGGTACTTGCCCGCGGGCTGTGCCGCCTGGCACGACATCCGCGCCTCACGGCCGTTGTGCCCCACCATGACCGCCGCGTCGCCGACCGCGTAGACATCCTCGAGGCCCAGCACCCGCAGGGTCTCGTCGGTCAGGATCCGATTGCGCGCGTCCACCGGGAAGCCCGAGCGGGCCGCCACCTCGGGCACGGTGAAACCCGTTGTCCAGAGCACGATGTCGGCGTCGATGCGGTCGCCGTCCACCAGTTCGAGCCCGGTCGCGGTCACCGCCGCCACCTTGGCCACGTGCACCGCGACGCCGAGCCGGTCCAGCACGGCGCGAATGTGCGCGACCGACTTGGGGATCAGCCAGCCACCCGGCTCGTCCGAGTTCACCAGCGCGACCTCCAGATCGGGGCGCGATTCGGCCAGTTCCGTCGCGGTCTCGAGGCCGGTCGCGCCGCCGCCGACCACGGCCACCCGGCCCTTCAGCTCCGGAATCCGGCGCACATCCTCGGAAGTCGCGACGGTGTGGGCGAATTCGGCGGCGCCGGGCACCATCGAGAGGTCGGCGCGGCTGCCGAGGGCGTAGATCAGCGAGTCGTATGCGACGGTGGCGCCGTCGGCCAGTTCGACGCGGCGGGCGGCGGTGTCGATGCGCTCGGCGCGGCCGTTGACGAACTCGATGCCCTTGGCCGCCAAGTTCTCCCGCAGTTCCCAGCGCTGTACATCCTGACCGGCCGTGACCTGGTGCAACCGCACCCGGTCGACGAATTCGGTGTGGAAGTCGATGACGGTGACGCGCACGCCCTTGGCCTTGACGGCCTGCCGCGCCGCGGCCAGTCCCGCGTAACCCGCGCCCAGAACGACGATTCGGTGCTGCCCGGTCATGAGAGTGCTCCTTTTCATCAGGTACACATTCGGCCCCGCTCGGTGGCCGACACCCTCTAGACCGGACAGCCCCGCGATCCCTGACAGATTCGGGACGTGTCCTGCGTCACAGCGGAATTCTCCGCGCGAAAACCGCCGCTACACAGCGGTTTCGCCCGCGAACAAGCGATCGTTGCGCACGAAGTAGGCCAGCTTGTCCGGGTTCACGGCGACCTGGACCGAGCTGATGAACTCCCCGGTGAAGGCGGCGGACACCGTGCCGATCACGGTCTCGCCCTTGCGCACTACGAAGGCCGGTGCCGCATTGACCTCTTCGATCGCGAAGCTGACATCCGGCATCGCGACCGACTTGGCGAACAGGCCCACCAGGTACCGGGCCACCTTCTCGGCCCCGAGGATCGGCCGCTTGGCCGCGTTGACCTTCGCGCCGCCGTCGGCCAGCGCCACGATATCGGCGGTGAACATGGACTCGAGCGCCGCGATATCACCGGATTGCGCTGCGCTGAGGAATTTCTCGACCAGCTCGCGCGCATGCGCCGGGGCGGTCTCGAAGCGCGGACGCTCCTCCTGCACGCGGTGGGCGGCCCGGCGGTACACCTGCTGCGAATTGGCCTCGGTGAGCCCGAGCATGTCGGCGATCTCGCGGTGCGCGTAACCGAACGCCTCGCGCAGCACGAAGACGGCGCGTTCGGTGGGGCTCAGGCGTTCGGCCAGGGCCAGGAAGGCCATCGAGACCAGTTCCCGCTGCTCGGCCGACTCCAGCGGCCCGAGTTCACCGTGCCCGGTCGGGACCGGCTCCGGAAGCCACGGGCCGACATAGGTTTCGCGCCGCGAGCGCGCCGAATCCAGCCAGGTACGGCACTGATTCACCAGCAAAGTGGTCAACCAGGCCTCCGCGGAACGGATTTCGGTGCGGTCGGAGGCATCCCAGCGCAGGTAGGTCTCCTGCACCGCGTCCTCGGCCTCGGCGGCCGAGCCCAGCATGCGGTAGGCCAGCGCGAACAATCGCGGCCGGTGTCGTTCGAATTCGACCAGCCCGTCGGAGTCCATCAAGCCACCCGTCTTCGTCGTGCGCAATCGTTTCAGAACGTTACGCCCTGGGCTGAGGACAATACGCCTGCGGCGGCGGGTCACGGCGGTGACTATCCACACGCCGCAACCGTGCGCCCCCGCGCTGATGGGGTGCCAATGGTTCCCTAATGGAGATCGGGAACGAAACTATTTGGGCGCCACCCGGATTGCGACGGCGACCGGGGTGTTCGCGTAGGTCGAGGCCAGGCAGGCCAGCTTGGCGGTGCCGAGCGCGACATTCGGGCTGCCGTCCAGGAAGGAGCCGGGGTGGGCGGCCAGGATCTGGTCGATCACCTGCTTCTCGGTGTCCTCGGAGAGGTCGCGGAAATCGCCGCAGGTGGTCTGGGCGCCGGCGGGGGCGGTGGTCTTCTTGGCCGCGGTGGCACTGGTCGGGGCGTCCGCGGGCGGCTGCACCAGGGGTCCGACGGAGGTGGAAGCGGCCGGGCTGGTGGTTCTGGCCGTGGTTGTCCCGGCCTGTTTCAGACCGCTCGCATCTGCGGATTTGTCCGAACTGCCGCAACCGGCGAGAACCAACGCCATCGCACCGGCTGCGAGGGCGACGATCGAAAGTCGCTTCATACCCTGCTTTCCGAACTTTCCCGAGAGTGCCTGGCACCGGGACCGGCCCGACGCTCGCAGCAGCGTACCCGGCCCCGGCGACTCCCGGAAGGGAAAGCTCGGACGTCAGTGCAGGTGCTGCTGCCAGTCCGCGGGCACCCGCCCGGCCGGACCCGGCACCGGCTGATCCGCCGGATGCGCGTGCGGCGGCGCGAGTTCCGGGCCGCCCTCGTACATCTCCTTGTTTGTGAAGTTGTAGTACCAGTCCTCACCCGGCTCGAAGCTCTGGATGAACGGATGCCCGGTGCTCTCGAAGTGCTTGGTGCCGTGCTGATTCGGCGACATGTCACAACAGCCGACGTGCCCGCACTGCGCGCACCGGCGCAGGTGCACCCACCAGCCGCCCGCGGCATCGCATTCCACGCAGCCCGAACCGCTGGGCGGGACGGCGGTGTCGATGCCTTCGATCTGTTCGGTCATCAGTTGCCTCCGGTAGTCGATTGCGCCACTTCGGTTTCCGCCGGGTTGGCCGCCTCGAGGGGCAGCCGGACGATGAATCTGGTGTCGCCGGGCTCGGTTTCGACCCGGATATCGCCGTGGTGCTTGTTGACCACGATCCGGAACGAGATGTCCAGCCCCAGCCCGGTGCCCTCACCGACCGGCTTGGTGGTGAAGAACGGCTCGAAGATGCGGGTCCGGATCTCCTCCGGGACGCCCGGGCCGGTATCACCGATTTCGATAGCGGCGCAGTCATTTTCACGATACGTGCGAATGGTCAGCGTACCGCGCCCGCCCATGGCCGCGACCGCGTTGTCGATCAGGTTGGTCCACACCTGATTCATCTCGGCGGCGTAGCAGGGCACCGGCGGCAGCGCCGGATCGTATTCTTTGATCACCGTGATGTCGTCGCCGATCTTGCGGGCCAGCATGACCAGTGTGGAGTCCAGCAGTTCGTGGATGTCCACCACCTGGAACGGGGCCCGGTCCATCTGCGAGTACTGCTTGGCCGCGTTCACCAGCGAGGAGATGCGGGTGGTGGAGTCGCCGATCTCGTTCATCAGCAGTTCGGTCTCGACGGTGTAGTTGAGCCAGCGGATGGCGCCCTCGAAAACGTCGGGGCCGCAACCGGACAGGGTGCCGTGCACCTTCTCCAGCCAGTCGATGTCGAAGCCGGCCTGCACGAAGTTCGGGGCCAGATCCCAACCGTTGGCGATGTCGTGGTTCTCCAGCCAGTCGCCCAGCTCGTCCTCGCGGTCGGCGGCCTCCATGGAGGTGAGCTTGGGGGCCTTGGCGACCTGCGCGGCCGCCTCCTCCTGCAGCTGCACCAGCGCCTCGAGCGTCTTGGAGTCGAACTTGCCGTGCGCCATCATCTTCAGCTTGTGCCGCATCCCGGCCACCCGCTCGCGCAGCGAGGAGGTGGCGCGCACGGCGGCCGCGGCGGGATTGTTCAGCTCGTGGGTCAGGCCCGCCGACAGCGAGCCCAGCGCCAGCAGCCGTTCCCGCTGCCCGATGCGCTCATTGGCATTGCGGTTGCCGAAGAAGACGCCCTCCAGCAGGTGCAGCGCCATCGGGAACCATTCCTGCATCATCTTCGCGAAGGTGCCGGCGTCGAGCACGAAGAACTTCGACGGTCGCGTCACGTAGAAGGAGGCGGTGTAGGTCTGCTCGACCTTGTCGCCCATGTAGGCGGTCCACGCGCCCGAGTAGGAGCCGATGTGCCCGGTGCGGACGAGTTCGATCTCCTCGCCGCCGGACATCTTGGTCAGCACCACCTCGCCGTCCATCAGGACGTAGAAGCAGGTGGCCGGATCGCCCTCGCGGAAGACCAGTCCGGGTTCGAACATCTCGACCCGGCCGTCCTTGCACAGCCAGGCCAGCTGTTCGTCGTTGAGCTTCTCGAACAGGAACAGCTGACGCAGTTCGTTCGGGTCGCAGATCAATCCGAGGTTGCCCATTCACCCACTCCTACTGTTTCGCCAGCCAGCGGTGCACCAGCATGACGGCCATCGCACCCTCGCCGACCGCCGAGGCGACCCGCTTCGCCGACTCCGACCGCACGTCACCGGCCACGAACACGCCGGGCACGCTGGTCTCCAAATGCTGCGGGGGACGGGGTAATTCCCAGCCCGCGGGCCGTTCGCCGTCCACCATGAGGTCCGGTCCGGCCAGCACATAGCCGTTGTCGTCGCGCCGGACGACGCCGTCGAGCCAGTCGGTTTCCGGTGCGGCGCCGATGAACAGGAACAACCGTTCCGCATCCACCTTTTCTTCCGTGCCGTTCGCGTTGTCGCGCAGCACGATGCGCTCCAGGTGATCGTCGCCGTCGGCGGAGACCACCTCGGTGCGGGTGTGCACCTTGATATTGGGGATCTGCTCGATCTGCTGGATCAGGTAGTGCGACATGGACGCTTCCAGCGATTCACCGCGCACCAGGATGTGCACGGTCTTGGCCCGCCGGGACAGGAACACCGCGGCCTGGCCCGCCGAGTTCGCGCCGCCCACGATGTAGACGTCCTTGTCGGCGCAGTCGCTGGCCTCGGTCATGGCCGAGCCGTAGTAGACGCCGCGCCCGGTGTATTCGTCCACGCCCGGGGCCGGGTGGTGCCGGTAGTTGACGCCGGTCGCGATTAGCACCGAATGCGCCGCGACGCGGCCGCCGTCGGCGAACTTCACCACGCGGGCGGAACCGCACACCTCGAGCGCCACCACCTCGCGCGCGGTGATCAGCTCGGCCCCGAACTTCACCGCCTGCCGCCGCGCCCGGTCGGCCAGCTGCGCGCCGGAAAGCCCGTCGGGGAAGCCGAGGTAGTTCTCGATGCGCGAGCTCTGCCCGGCCTGCCCGCCGGTGGCGGTGCGTTCCACCAGCACCGTGCGCAGGCCCTCGGACGCGCCGTAGACCGCCGCGCCCAGACCGGCGGGTCCGCCGCCGACCACGATCAGGTCGTAGAAGTCGCTGGAGGCATCGGTATTGAGGCCGACGCCCTCGGCCAGCTGCGCGTCGGTCGGCATGATCAGCACGTCGCCGGTCGGGTTGATGATGACCGGGCACTGGTCCTCGGTGGCATTGGCGGCGGTCAGCAGCCTTGCGCCCTCCGGCTCGTCGACCTGGTACCAGCGATACGGCAACTGGTTGCGCGCCAGGAATTCCCGCACCTCGGAACATCGGGCCGACCAACGGTGGCCGATCACCTTGGTCTCGGTCACCGGCTTGTGCTCGTCCCCGCGCCACGCCTCGAGCAGGGCGTCGACGACCGGATACAGCTTCTCCTCCGGCGGATCCCACGGCTTGAGCAGATAGTGGTCGAGGTCGACCACATTGATGGCCTCGATGGCGGCATTGGTGTCCGCGTAGGCGGTCAGCAGCACGCGGCGCGCGTAGGGGTGCAGGTCCATGGCCTGCTCGAGGAATTCGACGCCGTTCATGCCGGGCATCCGGTAGTCGGCGATCAGGACCGCGACCGGCTGGCCGCGCAGTTTCATCTCACGAAGCGCCTCGAGCGCGTCGGCGCCGGACTCCGCCCGCAGAATCCGATAGTCCGCCCCGTAGCGGCGGCGCAGGTCCCGCACGACCGCGCGCGAGACGCCCGGGTCGTCGTCGACGCTGAGGATGGCCGGCTTCGCGGCAGCTGGTGAAGTCACCTATCGAGTATGGCGAGGCGGCGCAAGTCGGGCATCCAGGGCACCCGGATCAAATCCGATGATGCTGAACGAGATCCAGTTCGGTCGGCGTGAGCAAGCGCTCCAGCCGTTCTTCGAGGGCCCCGTTGGCCTTCTTGCGTCCGGGCGGCGGCTTGGTGCTGTTGCGGTTCGGGGTCATGGGGGACTCCGCATCGGCGCCGGTTTCATCGGCGGGCAGCAGCGGGACCATCTTGGTCCTGCGATGCAGGAGCGAGCGCAGGTTCACGGCCGATCACCTCACGTTTCCCAATCGGAAGCTGGTGGCGGTGTCTGATGCTTCGTCTATCCCACATTGTGCGCCGCTCATTACATTTCGGACATCGACACCCCCGTAATGTGATCTAGTTGATTTTCAACCGGGGAATGAACCAGGCGCTTCGGCTATACGTGCTGGTGGGGTGTGGTGATCCACGCCACGGACGCCGGGTGACCCACGCCACCCGCATTACGATGCCCGTAACCGATCGTTACGTCCCCGGAGGCAGCGTTGCCGAACAAACTCGAAGCCAGCATTGAAATCGCCGCGGCCCCGGAACAGGTCTGGAGTGTCATCTCCGATTTCAAGCGCATTTCCGAATTCAGTCCGCAGACGCTGCGCATGCAGCCGCTGGGCCGATCGGTCCACACCGGCACCTGGACGGTGAATCTCAACAAGGCCAAGGGCTACGTCTACCCGACCACGTCCAAGGTGGTGCGGTTCGAGCCGAATCGCGCGCTCGCCTTCCGCATGAACGAGAACGGGACGGTCTGGAGCTACACCCTGGAGCCGACCGACGGCGGCACCCGGCTGGTGCAGCGGCGCGATGTGCCCAAGGGCAAGCTGCCCGGCTGGCTGCAGTTCACCATCGACAAGGCATTCGGCGGCGAGCAGCCCTTCGAGGGCGCGCTCGTGGACGGCATGCACGAAACCCTGGGCAAGATCAAGCGAACCCTGGAGCGCTGAGCGTAGGTTCGGCCTATGCGACGACTGACAGCGATCTGCGCGGCGACCGCCGGTGTCGCGCTCCTGCTCACCGGATGCGGGAGCTCGGATTCGGGCGACCGCACGGTGACGGTGACCGGCAACGGAAAGGTCCAGGGCACACCGGATGTGCTCAATGCCGACCTGGGCACCGAGGTGAGCGCGGGTGATGTCTCCGCCGCGGTGGATCAGGCCAATGCCAAGGCCAAGGCCATCACCGACGCCATGGTCACGGCCGGGGCCAAGCGCGAGGACATCAGCACCAGCGACCTGTCCGTACAGCCCACCTACGGGCCGGACGGGCGCAATATCAGCGGGTACCGGGCCACCAACTCCATGCATGTGAAGGTGCGGGACCTGCCCAAGGCCTCGGGCGTGCTGTCGGCGGCGGTGCAGGCGGGCGGCAATGACACCCGGATCAGCTCGGTGGCATTCGGGTTGGAGGACAACACCAAACTGCTCTCCGATGCCCGCGCCCGCGCCTTCGACGACGCCAAGTCCCGCGCCCAGCAGTACGCGGACCTGTCGGGGCTGAAGCTGAAGACGGTCAAGACCATCAGCGAAAACGGCGGCGGCACAACGCCGACCCCGGTGCCCATGTACAAGCAGAACGCACCGGGGGCCGCGCCGGACATCAGCCTCGAACCCGGCCAGCAGACGGTCACCTTCACGGTGACCGTCGTCTGGGATATGGGTTAGCTACTTCCAGTTCGGGAGCTGGACCACCTGGGCCGCGTAGGACAGGCCCGCGCCGAAGGCGATGAGCAGGGCGGTGCCGCCGGGTTTGGCGTCGCCCTGCCGCATCATCGCCTCCATGGCCAGGGGGATCGAGGCGGCGGAGGTATTGCCGGTCTCCTCGATGTCATTGGCCAGGGCGCAGCTCTCCGGGAGTTTCAGCACCCGGGCCATGATCTCGATGATGCGGCCGTTGGCCTGGTGCGGGACCATGGCGTCCAGTTCCTCCGGGGTCAGGCCCGCGCGTTCGATGGCGTCGCGGCAGACCTTCTCCAAAGAGTGTGCGGCCCAGCGGAAGACGGCCGTGCCCTCCATGGCGAGGTAGGGGCGGACCGCGTCCAGGCCCCGCTCGTCGATCTCGCGGAAGAAGTCCATCCAGTCCTTGTCCTGGCGGATGGCGTGGTGCTGGGTGCCGTCCGAGCCCCAGACCGTGGGCCCGATGCCGGGTTCGTCGGACGGGCCGATGACCACCGCGCCCGCGCCGTCGGCGAAGAGGAAGGCGGTGCCGCGATCCTTCGGGTTGATCGCGTCGGTCAGCCGTTCCACGCCGATGACCAGGACATGGCGCGAGGTGCCGCCCTTGACCAGGTCCGAGGCCATGGCGACGGCGTGGCA
The DNA here is from genome assembly GCF_041154655.1 of Nocardia sp. JMUB6875. Classification (NCBI taxonomy): domain Bacteria; kingdom Bacillati; phylum Actinomycetota; class Actinomycetes; order Mycobacteriales; family Nocardiaceae; genus Nocardia; species Nocardia sp. JMUB6875. Next base: position 26,858 of record NZ_BAAFGR010000058.1, on the reverse strand, counting down.
GAAGCCCGCGCAGCCGGCCGAGATGTCGAAGGCGGCAACGTTTTTCAGGCCGAGCTCGGTGGCGATCTGCGGGCCCGCGGCGGGCGTGAGCAGCAGCCAGGTGGACGTGGCGACGATGACGCAGTCGATCAGGTCCGGATCGATCTCGGCGGCCTCGATGGCGTCGCGTGCGGCGGCGGCGCTCATCGCGATGATCGTCTCCTCGGGGGAGGCGAAGCGGCGGGTGCGGATGCCGGAGCGGGTCCGGATCCACTCGTCGCTGGAATCGATGGGTCCGGCGACCTCATCGTTGGTGACGACTCGCTGCGGGCGGTACACGCCGAGCCCGAGCATTGCCGTGTGCTCTACCCCGTTGATCGAGGCAATTCGAGCAGCCATGGTTTTCTCCTATGTACTGCGCGTCGAACGTGACCTTCATCGGGTTCCCCACCCCAGAGCGGACCTTCAGGACACCGCAGACATGAGGCTCCCTCATCTTAATCGGGTCAGCCTCTCATATGTGTGCGGATGCTCACAATCACGGGGTACTGCCAGGTGGATCACCGACTGTTCACATCCGGGCCATACCCGCGCCGACGGGCGTTCGGTCACCGAGAACGCGAGGGTCGAACGCGCTTCCCGTATCGTGTGACGCGGTCAATGACCAGACTTATCCGCGCATGAAAGAGGAGCCTGTGGCCCGCCGACCCACCCCGCCCGGCACTCCGGAACAGACCGGCCTCGGTCACGTCGCCGACCTGGTACGTAAAGCCGTTCCGCCGCTGCACCCCGCGGGTCTGCCGTTCGTCGCCGCGCCGCTCGCGGTGGCCACCCTGGGTTACCGGCGAAAGTGGCTACGCCGCACCGGTTTGCTGGCGGCCGCCGCCTGCGCCACCTTCTTCCGCCACCCGCACCGGGTGCCGCCGAACCGGGCGGGCGTGGTCGTCGCCCCCGCCGACGGTGAGGTCGCGCTCGTCGACACCGCGGTGCCGCCCGCCGAGCTCGGCCTCGGTGACGCGCCGCTGCCGCGGGTGAGCATCTTCCTGTCGGTGCTGGACGTGCACGTGCAGCGGGTGCCGGTGAGCGGGCTCGTCGAGCAGGTCGCGTACCAGAAGGGCCAGTTCCTCTCCGCGGATCTGCCCGAGGCCAGCGATCGCAACGAGCGCAACAGCATGGTCATCGAGACCGCCTCGGGGCAGCGCGTGGTCGTGGTGCAGATCGCCGGGCTGCTGGCGCGCCGCATCGTCTGCGAGGCCAAGGCCGGCGACAAGCTGAACATCGGTGACACCTACGGCCTGATCCGGTTCGGTTCGCGCGTGGACACCTACTTCCCGGCCGGTACCGCACTGCTGGTCACGCCGGGACAGCGGACCATCGGCGCGGAAACGGTGCTGGCCGAACTGGATTCATGATGGAGCAACTCGCGCCCGCGCCCCTGACGCGCCGCCGCAACCGCACCGTCCGCCTGCTGCCGAGCATGGTGACCATCCTGGGTCTGTGCTCGGGACTGTCCGCGGTGAAGTTCGCCATGGAGAACCAGCTGGGCATCGCGCTGGCGCTGGTCGGCGCGGCCGCGGTCTTCGACATGCTGGACGGTCGCATCGCCCGCATGCTGGACGCCACCACCAAGATGGGCGCGGAACTGGATTCGCTGTCCGACGCCATCGCCTTCGGCGTCGCGCCCGCCCTGGTGCTGTACGTGACCTTCCTGCACGCCGACAGCATCGGCTGGATCATCGCGCTGATGTTCGCGGTCTGCATGGTGTTGCGGCTGGCCCGGTTCAACACGCTGATGGACGACGACAACCGGCCGGACTGGCAGCGGGAGTACTTCACCGGTGTGCCCGCGCCCGCGGGCGCGCTCATCGTGCTGCTGCCCATCGCGCTGTCGGAGCAGTTCCACGACGGCTGGTGGGTGAGCTTCCCCGCGGTCGCGGTGTGGACCGTGCTGACCGGTCTGCTGTGCGTGAGCACCCTGCCGACGCTGGCCATGAAGTCGGTGTCGGTGGCCCCGCGCACCGCGCCGATCCTGCTGGTGCTGGTGGCCCTGGCCGCCGCGCTGCTGGTCACCTACCCGCTCATCCTGATGATGGCGCTGGTCGTGCTGTACCTGGGCCACATCCCCTTCGCCGTGCACTCCGCACGCTGGGTGGCCGCGCGCCCGGAGACCTGGCACCACAAGCCGGCCGACCGCCGCGCCCAGCGCCGGGCCCAGCGCCGCCAGCGCCCGCTGGCCGGTCGGGTGCCGCGCGTCTCCACCGCCCGGCTGCGCCTGCGCCGCCCGGGCACCCGCGAGCAGATCCCGGATCGCACCAAGCGCTGAACCCAACGGCTGAGCCGCAATTCGCGAGCGTCAGCCTCGGCGACCGGCTCGCGCGGGCAGAATTGACGGCGTGCCGGAAATGAAGCTGACCGCTCGCCGGAACTCCTCGGGCGGCGACGCCCGCTGGGGGCTGGTGCGATTACACCCCGAAGTCATGATGGTGCTCGGCCTGCAGCCGGGCGACGGGGTCACCCTGACCGGCGGGCGGCGCACCACCGCGGTGGTCGGGCCGTTCAAACCGTCGCACAGCTTCACCACCGGGGTCGCGCTGCTCGACGAGGTGACGCTGGCCAATGCGAAGGTCCCCGAGGACGGCGATGTGGTGATCGCACCCGCCGCCGTCTACGACGCCCGCCGGGTGGAGTTGACCGGATCGAGCCTGGCCATGGCGGCGATCTCGGAATCGACGCTGCGGCAGGCCCTGCTGGGCAAGATCGTGACCGTGGGCGACACCGTCACCCTGCTGCCGCGCGATCTGTTGCCCGGCGACAATCCGGCCGCGGCCCGGCAGGCGCTGAAGAATCTGGGCATCGCGTGGACCTCGGAGGTCCTGAAGGTCACCGCCACCGATCCACAGCCCGGGCCCGTCACCATCCTGCCGAGCACCGCGGTCTCGCTGGGCCGGACCGTGCGGGTCACCGAGACCCCGCACGGCCTGCTCGAGGACAGCAGTCCGCGGCCCGCGGTCACCGCGCCGCCGCCGGAGCGACCGGCCTCGGCGGCGCCCGCGACCGTGGTCGCCGTGGCGGATCTCGCGGGCGTGCAACCGCAGGCCGCCAAGCTGAAGGAATGGATGAAACTGGCGCTGGACGAACCGGAATTGCTGAAGGCGCTCGGCGCCACCTCGCATCTGGGTGTGCTGATCACCGGGCCCGCGGGGGTCGGTAAGGCCACGCTGGCGCGGGCGGTGACGGGTACCCGGCGGCTGGTGGAGCTGGACGGCCCGGCGGTCGGCGCGCTCGAGGGCGGCAGCCGGTTGCGCGAGGTCGCGGACAAGGTGACCGAAATCTGTTCCGGCGCGGGCGGAGTGCTGCTGATCAGCGATATCGACGCGCTGCTTCCGGTCGAGGCCGAACCGGTCGCCACCCTGATCCTGGACCAATTGCGTTGCGCCGTAGCGCGTCCGGCGGTCGCGGTGATCGCGACCACCTCCAACGCGGCGGGCCTCGATGCCCGGCTGCGCGCCCCCGAACTGTTCGACCGGGAGGTGTCGCTGTCGCTGCCCAAGGCGGCCGTGCGGGCGGCGCTGCTGGAGCGATTGCTGCGCAAGGTTCCGACCGAGGGCCTGAAGCTGGAGGAGATCGCGGCGCGGACGCCCGGCTACGTGGTGTCGGACCTGGCGGCGCTGGTGCGGGAGGCGGCGCTGCGGGCGGCGACGCGGGCCAGCCGGGACCATACGGAACCGGTGCTGCTGCAGGAGGATCTGGCCGGGGCGCTGGAGGTGATCCGGCCGCTGTCGCGCTCGGGCTCGGGCTCGGAGGAATTGGCCATCGGCAATCTGAGTCTCGATGATGTCGGCGATATGGCCGAGACCAAGCAGGCGTTGACCGAGACGGTGCTGTGGCCGCTCGAGCATCCGGATTCGTTCCAGCGCCTGGGCATCGAGCCGCCGCGCGGGGTGCTGCTCTACGGTCCGCCGGGTTGCGGCAAGACCTTTCTGGTGCGCGCGCTGGCCGGATCGGGGCGGTTGAGCGTGCACGCGGTGAAGGGCGCGGAGCTGATGGACAAATGGGTGGGCTCCTCGGAGCGGGCGGTGCGCGAGTTGTTCCAGCGCGCACGGGATTCCGCGCCCTCGCTGATCTTCCTGGACGAGGTGGACGCGCTGGCCCCGCGCCGGGGCCAGTCCAGCGACTCGGGTGTCGGCGATCGCGTGGTGGCCGCGCTGCTCACCGAGCTGGACGGGGTGGAGCCGCTGCGCGATGTGGTGGTGGTCGGAGCGACCAACCGGCCGGAATTGATCGATCCGGCGCTGACCCGACCCGGCCGCCTCGACCGCCTGGTCTTCGTGCCGCCGCCGGATGCCGACGCCCGCGCCGAAATCCTGCGCGCCGCCGCCAAATCCGTGCCGCTGGCCCGGGACGTGAGCCTGCGCAGGCTGGCCCGGGAGCTCGACGGGTACTCGGCCGCCGACTGTTCGGCGCTGTTGCGCGAGGCCGCCCTCGCCGCCATGCGCCGCGATGTGGAGGCCGGGGAGGTGACCGCCGAGGATGTGGCGGCGGCCCGCAAGGCGGTGCGGCCGTCGCTGGATCCGGTTCAGGTGGAGTCGCTTCGGCTGTACGCGGCCAAACGGGATGCGTCCGGGCCGTCCGGGGATCCGTCCGGATACGTATAACAGACCGTTTAGTCGTTTTATCTGCGGTTTCGAAGATCGCCGAAAATTCACAAAGTAGGCGAGTCGAACCAACCGGTCCGCCTATCGCCGGTAGCTTTGCGCAGGTGAGGTCGTATCAGGTCGCCGCCGAAACGATCACGGCGCTGGTGACAGCAACGGTTGCCGGGCTGGCGCTGGCGCTGCCCATCGACTTCGGCTGGACCTCACAGACTTCCGCGCTGCAACTGGACCTGCTGGCCTACAGCCTGCCGCGGGCCATCGCGGCGGGCGTGCTGGTGGCCATGATCGCGGCGGTGCTCACCACCACCCTGGGCAGCACCAGGGTGGCGTGGGGGACGACGGTCGGCGGGCTGCTGGTGCTGGGGGCCAATCACACCTTCGGGCATGCCGCCGATCCGCATTCGTCGCTGTCCACCATGAATTTCATCGATTCCCTGGCGGGCGGGCTGGTGCTCGGGGCCCTCGGCGCGGCGGTGCTGCATCACCGGCTGTCCGCCTTCGCGTGGACGCTGGGCGTGCTGATCAGCCTGCTGCTGGGCTCGGTGAATCCGGTGCCGCGGGTGGGCGGCGGCATCGACCAGACCACCGCGGACCACTGGCACGCCTCGGACATGCCGCCGATGTGGATGCTGGCCTTGGCATTGGCGCTGTGCGTATTCGGCTTCCTGACCAATCGCAATCATCCGGTCGCGCAACGACTGTCGATCGAACTGCCGCTGGCCCCGATCCTGGCGGGCGTGGTGCTGGTGCTGGTGACGCTGGCCAGCGCCGAATGGCTGGCCCGGCACGGGGACAGCCTGGCGGGCATCGGCCTGGCCGTGGTGACGGCGGTGGCGACCGCCATCGTGGCGGCCATGCTGCTGCCGGGCCGCGACGGCGAGATCGTGCTGCTGGCGGTGGGACTCAGCGCGGTCGGGGCGGCGACGGTGGCGGCCGAACTGCCCGCCTGGTCGATTCCACTGCTGGTGGCGGTGACCGCGTTCGGCATGTGGGCGGGCAGCCGGTACGGCACGGCGCTGGGCTGCCTGGCGGGGGCGATCGTGCTCGGCCTGTCCACGGCGCTGGCCCCCGATACCGATCAGGCGTGGCTGGTCGTGGGTGGCGCGGGAGTCATCTCCTGGCTCATCGGTTTCGGCCTCACCTCGGCTCGGCCGCGCTATGTGCCGAGCCGGGTGCTGGGCACCATGGTGATCTTCGTGCCGTCGGCGGTGCTGGGCATGCGCGACTATGTGGCGCGCGGCCATTACGCGCTGCAGTCCGGTCAGAACGCGATGGTGTGCACGGTGACCTCGGACGGCGGCAGCGCGACACCGGGATGGACGGCGGTGCTGATCGCGGCGGGCTGCCTGGGCGGCGTGCTGGCGCTGCGGCGGGCCCGCCCGCTGCCCGCCACGACCGAATCCCCGGAACCGGAGATCGACTGAACGGTCAGGCGCGCACGGCGTTCTCGAGCGGCGCGGCGGCGGTCGAGAGCTGCGCGAACCAGGTCCGGTAGAAGGCCGTCACGTACGCCGCGAACAGGCCGATCACGACGATGCCCGCGGGCAACGGATGTTCGGCGAACCCGGCCGACAGGAACCGGTAGGACAGCAGCAGCGCCGCGAAGAGCGCGGACCCGGCGGCGACGAGCTGGATCCGGGCGGCGTCCCAGCCGCGTTCCGGTGCGCGCAGCGCGGATTCGATGGTCAGGCACAGCACCGCGCCCGCGACCAGATCGGCGCCGTAGTGGTAGCCGAAGCCGAGGGTGGCCGCAAGCGTGGCGATCAGCCAGAAGGCGCCGCCCCAGCGCAGCCAGGTGGGCGCGAGCGCATTGGTGAACGGGTCGCGGCGGGAGTGGATGAAGATCGACAGCGCCCACGCGGTGTGCAGCGAGGGCATGCAGTTGCGCGGGGTGTAGTGGTCGAAGGGGATCGAGCCCGGCGAGAGGTCAACCGGCGGCACCACATTCGGCCAGAACTGGCCGAGCGAGAAGGCGTGCCCGTCCGCGCCGTAGGCGAAGATCGGCCCCACGACGGGGAACAGGACGTAGAAGAGCGGTCCGATCAGGCCGAGCACCAGGAAGGTGCGCACCAGGTAGTGCCGGGGCCACTCCCCCGTCTTCACCACATTGCGCAGCTGCCAGACGGTCACGATCATCGCGCCGAGCGGCAGTTCGATGTAGACCCAGTGCAGGACCGACGAGGCCACCGGCGACAGCCAGTCGAGCAGCTGCCCCATCTTCCAGGACGGATCGCCGAGGGCGTGGTCGACCAGCACGATGTGCTCGTCGAGCACCCGGGGCCCGGCCAGCACGGTGATGCCCAGCCAGACGTCGGCGACCTTGCTGGAGAGCACCAGCAGCAGGCCCAGCGCTCCGGCGTGCAGCGCGTTGGTCCGCTCGGCGCCCTGCCACTTCCACAGTGCGAGCGCGAGAATCGCGACGAGCACGATGACCGGGCCGTTGCCCATGGCCAGCGGTCCGCCGTTCAGCGTCCGAATCGCCTGGTACACAACGTCGATGGCGAGCGCCGCGCCGACCGCGATGCCGCGCCGCCGCCAGGACAGGCCGATGAGGGCGAGCCCGAGTCCGGCCCACGGCACGGTGAAGGATTTGGCATTGCCCGCGAAGTCGTCCCAGATGCTCTCGATGGGGCCGACGAAGTGATGCATCGAGGCGACGATCTGCAGGGCGATCAGCGCCGCCGCCCCGGCGCTCAGCGCGATGGTGAGGCGGGCCCTCGGCGACGGCATCCGGATCCCGGATCGGCGCGCACTGTCGCCGGATCGGGAGCGCGGGTCGTCGAGCAGCATCCAGCCATAGTAAACGCCGTGTGAACGCGAGCCCCATGGTCGGTTGAACGCCACCGGCTACCCCGGATGAACAGCCCCCGGTCAGTGCGGTATAGCCCCTGGCCACGGCGTACACCGTCCGCAGTGCGCCGTAATCGAAATCACACCGGTGGAAGACGGACTTTATTGCTGGAGTTCGTGCACCAGCGAATCGACGACGGCGACCAGATCGCCCTGGGCGGCCGCGGCCACCCGGCGCTGGCGTTGATACGACGCGCCCCGCTTGGGGATGTCGGCCACGAGCGCGAGCTCGTTCTCGCAGCCGAGGCTCTTGGCGGTCGGCTCGAGCCGGTTGAGCAGGTCCATGAGGTCGTCGGTGACGAGTCGCTCATTGCTGTCGGCGTCGGTGATGATGATGGCGTCGAGCCCGTATCGCGCTGCGCGCCACTTGTTCTCCTGCACATGCCAGGGCGGCAGGATGTCGGGCAGGGTCTCCCCGGATTCCACCCGGCGGTCGAGATCCACGATGAGGCAGTGGATCAGCGCCACGATGGCGGCCAGTTCGGCCTTGGTCGGGGTGCCGTCGCAGATGCGGACCTCGATGGTGCCCCACTTGGGCGCGGGCCGGATGTCCCAGTGCATGCCGCCGAGTTGTTCGAACACACCGGTTTTCATCTGGTCGTGCGCGAATCGCTCGAACTGGCTCCAGTTTTCGAACTGGAAGGGCAGTCCGGCGGTGGGCAGCTGCTGGAACATGAGCGCCCGGTTGCTGGCGTAGCCGGTGTCCACGCCCGCCCACATGGGCGAGGAGGCGGACAGCGCCAGCAGGTGCGGATAGGACGGCAGCAGCGCGTTGAGGATCGGGAACACCTTGTCCGGGTGCGAGATTCCGACGTGCACGTGCACGCCCCAGATCAGCATCTGGCGGCCCCACCACTGGGTGCGCTCGATCAGCTCGTCGTAATGCGCACTGCGCGTGAGCTGTTGGGCGGACCACTGCGCGAACGGATGCGTCCCGGCGCAGAACAGGTCGACGCCCATCGGGTCGGCGATGCGGCGCACGGTGTCCTGGGTGGCGCGCAGCTCGTCGACCACCTCGCTCACGGTGTCGTGCTTGCCGGAGACGAGTTCGACGGTGTTCTTCAGCAGTTCCTTGGTGATCTGCGGGGTGCCGTCCCAGGCGCGCAGATCACCGCAGGCCTCGAAAACGGCTGCGGCCGTGTTGGACAGGTCGCGGGTGTGCTTGTCCACCAGCGCGACTTCCCATTCCACGCCGAGCGTGGGCCGGGGCGATGAGTTGAAGGGGACCTTCGAAATGCCTGCCCCGGCCATGGCTCACCTCAATGGGTTTCAGGACACGACGCCGCAGGCGATTCGAGCGCCCGCGTCGCCGGTCGAGAGGGTTTCCTGATCCGGTGCGGGTGCGTACCGGGAGGGGATGTTGCCGAAGTTGTCGGCGCCGTTGTGGATGATCAGGGCCTTGCCCTTGAGCTCGTCCAGGGTGACCGCGTCGGTGGTGGTGACCAGCTTGGCGGTGCCGTCCTTGAGCACCTCGAGCGAGGTCAGGTCGCCGCTGGAGGGGTGCGCGTTGGCCTCGCCGACCTGCAGATGGCCGCCGGCGGAGAGGAAGTCGCCGGGCGCGCCGCCGGCGGGCGGGGTGGAGTTGGCCTCGCACTTGCCGACCGAGTGGAAGTGCAGGCCGTGGAAGCCGGGCTTGAGGCCGTGGGCTTCGACGGTGATCTCGAGGTGGTTGCCCGCCTTGGCGATGGTGGCGGTGCCGACGCCGGCGCCGCTCGCATCCTTCAGCGTCACGCTGGCGGCGTCCTTCGGGGTGGCCTCGCCGCCCTCGGCCTTGGTGGCGCCGCCCGGCGCGGGCGCGGAGGTGAAGACCGACGGGTTCGTCCCCTTCACGTCACTCGATTCCTGGCTGTTGGAGCAGGCGGTGAGGCCGAGGGCCGCGACCGCGAGCACCGGAGCAACAGTCCACCAGGACGGGCGACGAGTTGAGGACGAGGCCATCGGGGAACTCCTTTACGAGTCCGAGTTTATCGGGAAAGCAGGGTGGACATAGTTCGTACCGGACAAGATGATGCCAGAGGCGGGTGCGCACCCCATGCCGGGGCCATCCGGTTGTCGCAGCGGCGATTCAGCCGCCGGTGATGCCGGTTCAGCCGCCGGTGACGATGACGATGACGCCGGAGGGCGAATCCGAGATCCCCGGGAAGCGCGGTTCGGCCGAGCAGCCCAGTTCCGCGGCGATGGCCTGGGCCAGCGCCTGTTCCTTGGGCGAACTGCCGTAGTACACGGTGGTTTTCGGAATGACACCGTTCGGGTAGTTGCCCACCTCGGTCACATTGAAACCGTCGGCGCTGAGCTGGTCCCCGGTCTTCTTGGCCAGGCCCGCGACGGTGCCGTTGTTGTAAACCCGTACGGGCAGGCTCTTGTCGACGCCGGGGGCGGCCGTGGTGGTGGGCGCGACCGTGGTGGTCGTGGGGGCCGCGGTGGTGGTGGGCAGGGCCGCGGTGGTGGTCGGCACCACGGGCGCGGTCGTGGCCTGGGTCGAATTCTGCTGTGCGGCAGTGGTTGTGGACGACGCGCCGCTGGAGGTCGCGCTCGCGTCGGAGGAATCCGAACTCGACAGCGACATCGCGCCGATGCCCGCGAACACGATGGCCAGCGCGATCAGGACCATCGCCAGGGCGCGCAGCGGCGGACCGCCGGACGGCGAATTCGGGTTGCTCACGGCGTCGAGCCTACTGGCTATACCTGGAAACCGAGACGACGTGCGGCCCTGGTCTTCTGGCGGCTGGCGCGCAGCCGGCGCAGGCGCTTGACCAGCATGGGATCCGCGGCCAGGGCCTCGGGCTTGTCGACGACGGTGTTGAGGACCTGGTAGTAGCGGGTGGCCGAGAGATCGAACAGCTCCCGGATGGCCTCTTCCTTGGCCCCGGCGTACTTCCACCACTTGCGCTCGAAGTCGAGAATGTCGAGTTCGCGGCGGGAAAGTCCGTGTGCGCCATCCTCGTCGGCGATGTGCTCCGGGGCACCGTGGGCGTCCGCGGGGATTCCGTCCTCGCTTGCGGAGATGTCTCGTGCCGCTGCGCTGTCCATACTGCTCCCTCGCCGAGTGGTCACCAGACGAATTTGTGCGTCGCCGATCATTCAACCACGCATGAGGACCTTCCCGATGCGTACCGCTCGGCGTGTTTCTGTGATGAAGCCCGGCGTGTCGCCAGCGGATCCATCCGTCCGGTTTGCGCGGATAGTCTGGCCGAGGACTCCGACAGCAGGTACCGCGAGCACCCCGGCAACCACCCAGTAGGCTGCTCAGCATGGCTATTCTCCCGATTCGCATTGTCGGTGATCCGGTTCTGCACCGCGCGACCACTCCGGTCACGCAGTCTCCGGAAGAGCTGGCCGAGCTGATCGCGGATATGTACGAGACCATGGACGCCGCCCACGGTGTGGGCCTGGCGGGCAACCAGGTGATCATCAAGAGCGAGGACGAGCTCGCGCCGCGCATCTTCGTCTACGACTGCCCCGACGAGGTCGAGGGCGGCAAGATGGTCCGCCGCCGCGGCTGCGTGGTCAATCCGGTGCTGGTGACCTCCGAGATCCCGGAGACCATGCCCGATCCCGACGACGACGAAGAGGGCTGCCTCTCGGTGCCCGGCGAGCAGTTCCCCACCGGCCGCGCCGACTGGGCCAAGGTGACCGGCACCGACGAGAAGGGCGAGCCGGTCGAGATCGAGGGCCGCGGCTTCTTCGCGCGCATGCTGCAGCACGAGACCGGCCACCTCGACGGCTACCTCTACGTGGATGTGCTGGTGGGCCGCAATGCCCGCGCCGCCAAGAAGGCCATCAAGCGAAACGGCTGGGGCAAGCCGGGTTTGAGCTGGGTCCCGGGCACCGTGCCGGACCCGTTCGGGCACGACGACGTCGACGAAGACGACGACTGACCCTCCATGACCGATTCCGAGCCCGGCCCCGGCGGCGCCGGAGCGCTCCCGCCGATCGGCAAGCGGGTGGTGGTGCGCTACCGCCTGCCCGCCGGCTACCCGCAACCGCTCACGGATGTGATCGGCGAACTCACCGCGACCGACCCCCTGACCGTGCGCACCGCCGACGGCCAGGTGGTCTCCATCGCGTGGGATCGGGTGGTGGCGTGGAAGGCGGTCGGGCCCAGGCCCATTCGGACCAGTGAGATCCGCGCCCTGGAGGCGGCCGCCGCCGACGGCTGGCCGGGCCTGATGCGGTCCTGGGTCGACGGCTGGCTGCTGCGCGCCGGGGACGGCTATACCAATCGCGCGAATTCCGCGGTGCCGCTGGGCGGTTCGGACGGACCGGCGCTGATGGACGACGAAACACTGCGCCGGATCGGTGAGTGGTACACCGCGCACGGGCTGCCGCTGGTGCTGCAGCTGCCGGATCGGCTGGCCACCGCGCCCGCGGGCTGGCGCAGCTGGAACGAAACCCGGGTGCTGGCCGCCGATATCGCGAACATCATGCTGCCGCAGGGGCCGCCGATGGTGCGGTTCACCTCGGATCCGGACGGCGCGTGGCTTTCCATGCACCGGCACCGCGGCGGCGACACCGATGTCGGGTCCACCCCGGTGGTGGACGTGCTCACCGCGGTGCGCGACGGCGAAGTCGTCTTCGCCACACTGGGATTGCCGACCCCGCTGGCCATCGGCCGGGCCGCGCTCACCACCGCGCCCGACGGCCGCCGCTGGGTGGGCCTGACCTGTATCGCGGTGGCGGCCGGGCATCGCCGCCACGGGCTGGGCTCGCTGGTGTGCGCGGAGCTGATCCGCTGGGGGCAGGCACGCGGGGCCACGCACGCGTACGTGCAGGTGTCGGATGACAATGACGCCGCGCTGGCGTTGTATGAGGAGATGGGTTTCGTGGAACACCACGGTTACCGGTACGCCGCGCCCTGACCTTCGCTTTGCTTGCTTTCGAACCAAGCTATCGGCCTTCGATAGACCCTATTGCTGAGAGGTTTGCAGTCCCGTGCGCATCGCCACCTGGAACGTGAATTCGATTCGCACCCGGCAGGATCGGGTGCTGGCCTGGCTGGACCGCGCCGATATCGACGTGCTCGCCATGCAGGAGACCAAGTGCAAGGACGAGCAGTTCCCGTTCGAGGCGTTCGAGGCCGCCGGGTACGAGGTCACGCACATCGGCCTGAGCCAGTGGAACGGCGTGGCCATCGCCTCCCGGGTGGGTCTCGAGGATGTCGAGAACGGGTTCCCGAATCAGCCGGGCTTCGACAAGGACGCCGGTGAGTCGCTGCTGAGCGCGCCGGTGGTGGAGGCCCGCGCGATCGGCGCGACCTGCGGCGGGGTCCGGGTCTGGAGCCTGTACGTGCCCAACGGGCGCGCGCTGGGCGATCCGCACTACGCCTACAAGCTGGAATGGCTTGCCGCGCTGCGCGATGCGGGCGCCAAGTGGCTGTCGGAGGATCCGGACGCGCAGATCGCGCTGGTCGGCGACTGGAATATCGCGCCGACCGATCTGGATGTCTGGTCGCCGGAGTTCTTCGAGGGCAAGACCCACGTCTCCGAACCGGAGCGCGACGCGTTCGACGCCTTCGGCGAGGCGGGCTTCTCCGATGTGATGCGGCCGTTCCATCCCGGACCGGGCGTCTACACCTACTGGGACTACACGCAGCTGCGCTTCCCCCGCAAGGAGGGCATGCGCATCGACTTCATCCTGGGCTCGCCCGCCCTGGCGGCCCGCGTCACCGAGGCGAACGTGGACCGCGAGGAGCGAAAGGGCAAGGGCGCCAGCGATCACGCGCCGGTGGTGGCCGACCTCGCCGACTGAGCGGGGCCGCCACAACTAGACCGGTCGGGTTTTAATGGCGTCGCGGGAGATGAAGACGTCATAGGTGCCCGGTGTCGCGATGACGGCATTGCCGTAGGCCGAGCGCACGAAGGGCTTGGTGTACCAGGTCTGATTCTTCATGTCCTGGAAGAAGTCCTGGTCGCTGCCGTTGAGGAAGATCTGGTTCTGCTTGGTGGCGATGCCGTCCAGCCGCTGCCCGTAGAGCCGGGTCACCTTGTAGCCGGAGTTGAAGCCCAGCGCGTTCACCCAGGCCTCGAGCTCGACGATATTGGCCTGCAGCACCCACATATCGCCCTCGACCTGATAGGTCTCGTGCTTGTCCCCGTGGTCCTTGTCGCCGTAGAGCGTCAGGTCCACGGTCATCATGTGCTCTTGCCCCGCAATGGGTTTGGCCTCGATGTGCGCGGCCTTCACCTCCCCGGTGAGCCCGAGGAAGGTCTGCAGCAGCGTGGTGATCCAGAGGATCACGACCGCGACCAGCACCAGCCCGATCGCGCCCGCGCCGCGCCCGGCCAGCACCCGCCAGCCGACCTTGCGCGCCTTGAAGACGGCGGTGACCAGCAGCGCGACCGCGCCGATGGCGAGGACCAGCAGCAGGATCTGAATCCAGCCGAAGGAAACCGGGAAGACCATGCGGTAGTTGTACCCCGTGGGCACGACAGTTCACCGCAGGTCAGAAATGAAAAGAGCGTGTCCTCCCGGCGAGCCGTGAAACTCGCCGACAGGACACGCCCTCGAGAGTTAGAAAGCTGCTTCGTCCAGCTTCATGATGTCGTTGTCGATGTTCTCGACGACCGCGCGCACGCCGCTGATCAGCGGGAGCTTGTTCTTGGCGAACCAGGACGCGACACCGACCTTGCCGGTGTAGAAGTTCTTGTCCTTGGCGTCGGCCCCGCCGTCGAGCGCGGCCTGCGCGATGGCGGCCTGCTCCAGCAGCCGCCACGCGATGACGAGATCGCCCACGGCGTACAGGAACCGGACCGAGCCCAGACCGACCTTGTAGATCTCGTCGACCTGCTGCTGCGAGGCCATCAGGAAGCCGGTCAGGGTGGCGGCCATGGCCTGCACGTCGGCCAGCGCCGCGCCGAGCAGCCCGCGCTCCACCTTGAACTGGTCCGGGCCGCCGTCGATGAACTTCTGGATCAGGCCCGCGACGTGGCCGAGCGCCACGCCCTTGTCGCGAATGATCTTGCGGAAGAAGAAGTCCTGCGCCTGGATTGCGGTGGTGCCCTCGTACAGCGAGTCGATCTTGCAGTCGCGGATGTACTGCTCGATCGGGTAATCCTGCAGGTAGCCGGAACCGCCCAGGGTCTGCAGCGATTCGGTCAGGCTCTCGTAGGCGCGGTCGGAGCCGCAGCCCTTGACGATCGGCAGCAGCAGGTCGTTGACCCGCTCGGCCAGCTCGGCGTCCACACCGTAATTGGCCTGTGCCACATCGGCGTTCTGGTACGAGGCGCAGTACATGTACAGCGCGCGCAGGCCCTCGGCGTACGCCTTCTGGGTGGCCAGCGAGCGACGCACGTCCGGGTGGTGGGTGATGGTGACGCGCGGCGCGGCCTTGTCGGTCATCTGGGTCAGATCCGCACCCTGCACGCGCTGCTTCGCGTACTCGAGGGCATTCAGGTAGCCGGTGGACAACGCGCCGGTGGCCTTGGTGCCCACCATCATTCGCGCGTTCTCGATGACCTTGAACATCTGCGCGATGCCGTTGTGCACGCCGCCGACCAGGTAGCCGACGGCGGGAATGTCGCCGCCGAAGGTGATCTCACAGGTCGGCGAGGACTTGATGCCCATCTTGTGCTCGACGCCGGTGACCAGCGCGCCGTTCTTGGCACCGAGTTCCATTGTCTCGGAATCGAACAGGAAGCGCGGCACCACGAACAGCGACAGGCCCTTGGTGCCCGGTCCCGCGCCCTCGGGGCGGGCCAGCACCAGATGGAAGATGTTGTCGGCGGTGTCGCCCACGTCGCCGCCGGAGATGAAGCGCTTGACGCCCTCGATGTGCCAGGTGCCGTCGGCCTGCTCGATGGCCTTGGTGCGGCCCATGCCGACATCCGAACCCGCGTCGGGCTCGGTGAGCACCATGGTTCCGCCCCAACGGTTCTCCCACGCGTGGGTGGCCCAGCGCTTCTGCTCGTCGGTGCCCTCGTCGAAGAGCACCTTGTGCATGAGCGGACCCATATTGAAGAAGGAGGCCGAGTTGTTGGCCGCCACCAGCATTTCCTGGATGCCCCAGATCAGCGCGTTCGGCGCGGGCACGCCGCCCATCTCCTCGGACATGCCCAGACCCGAGTAGCCCGCCTCGTTGACCGCGGCCACGGTCTTCTTCAGCGATTCGGGGACGGTGATGGTGTGCTGATCCGGAATGAACTCGACCGGGTTACGGTCGGCGTCGACGAACGACTCCGCGATGGGGCCCTCCGCGAGGCGCTTGGCCTCGGCGAGCATCTCGCGTGCGGTGTCGCCGTCCAGGTCACCGTAGGCGCCCTTGTCCAGCAGCTCGCCGATTCCCAGTACCTCGAACAAGTTGAACTCGATGTCTCGTAGGTTCGCCTTGTAGTGGGACACGGAAGGGCCTCCTCGGGCATAGGTAATCGACAGATCAAGCGATGTTGGAGATCAAGCGCAGGTTGCCGTACGTCCGTACCGTTACGCAAGCGTAGGTACGTCTCTTCACCCGGAAAGGCCCGGACGACCGGGCCGAGGACCGAAAAGTTAACCGCGCCGTTATGCGCTGGAGCGGGAACGACGGCCGTACAGCTCCTTGGCCTGCTGCGGAGTGACGGTGACCGGATTCACCGGAGCCCCGGCTCGCATATGTTCCTCGAGCAGGCGACCGGTCATCTTGCCGATGAAGTTCTTGGCGACCTTCAGTTCGAGCCGGTCGCTCTTCAGCGCGGCCATGGCGGCGCGCACGGCGGGCGGGTAGGCCGCGTCGAGCAGGCCGGGCTGGTCGAATCCGCCGGTCTCGCGCATCCACTTGGGCAGGGTGGCGATGGCGGCCGGGGCCACCAAACGGCTTCCAGCCCAAAGCTTCACGCCCTTCTCACTCGGCGTGAAGAGCAGGTAGTGCATGCCGCGGCAGGCGCGCTCCGAGCTGCACAGGCGCGGGCGCACCCGCTCGAAGTACTCGCGAACCTCCGCGCGGGAGGTGGGCACGTCCTCGGGCCGGCAGGTCTGCAGTTCGGCGGCGATGACGCACTCCCGCCAGTACTGCGCCTCCTCCTCCGGGCTCAGCGGTCCGGGGCCGTACATCTCGTAGCACTTGAGCACCGAGTGCCAGCCGGTGACGTGGATCCACAGCTGCGAGTCGGGATTGTTCGCGCTGTAGCGCTTTCCGGTGATCGGCTCGATGCCGGTGGCCTTGGCGTGCACCTGCATGAGGTGCTCGGAGGCCTCGATGGCCATGCGGCTGTCGGCCACCGCCGCGATGAGGAAGTAGGCGAAGGTGTGGTCGAGCCGGCCGCGTGGATCGGAGTAGATGCCGCCGACATCGGCGACGGCCGCGGTCAGGTCCGGATCGAAGTGCTCGAGGGTGACCGCGCGCTGGAAGCCGATGAGCGCGGTGGGCGCGGTCCAGACCTTCCAGGTCGGCGAGCCGGGTCCGAAGAAGCCGTAGTCGACTTCGCGGATGGTGCGGGCGGGCGCGTCGAACTGCGGACGCGCGGTCGTCTCCGTCATCGTGTCTGCTCCTTTGCAGCGTCGATGGTTAGGCGTGGAAGCCTTTTCATTCACGAATGTAGCAAAATCAGGGATTCATTTCATACTGACCCGCAAGGGCCGTGACCTGCGCCAACACCTTCTCGAAGCGAGCCGGATCGGAAACCGGACGGCGGACCAGGTCGAGGGCGCGGACCTGCTGGGCCTTGGTGGCCGTGGGCTTGGTGTGCAGGGTCAGGGCGTGCTTGGAGAACTCGCGGACGAATAGGTCGAACAGCTGGTCCAGCACCGCCTCGTCCGCGCCCGCGATGTCGGCCTGCTCGAGGATGAGCTGGGCGTACGGGAGGGTGGTGAAGAGCTCGCCGAGGGCGAAGAGGAAGTCGACGTCCTGCTGCTGTTCGGCGGTCGGGGTGGCGGCGGCCAGCAGAGTCTGCAGGGCCAGGGCCTGTTCCAGGAAGACGGCGACATTCGGGATGTGCGCGAACTTCTCGAAGACCGGACGCCAGTCGGCGAAGCGGATCTTGCCCAGGCCGCTGCTCGGGCCCTGGCGGAAGAGGAATTCGTCGTCGGCGGCATCGCGGCGGGTGGGCACGGGAGCGTGTGCGGCGCGGGCGAATTCGGTCTTCAGCGCGGGCACGGCCTTGGCGGCGGGACCGGTCGCGCGGCGGCTGGTCCAGCTCAGCGCGCCCGACACCGCGCGCACCGCGCCCTTGGGTGCGACGCCCGCACCGGGCAGGTAGCGCAGCGCGGCCAGACCGGCGTCGGCGGGATGGAACATGAAGTTGGGCATGAACTTCAGCGACAGCGCCATGTTCACGTGCACCGTGCCCTCCAGCCGCGGCAGGCCGAACATGCCGACCATGGCCATGGGGAAGTACATGTCGTTCTCGAAGCCGCGCGCGGCGATCACGTCGGCGAGGTCCTCGTAGAGCTTCTGGCCGTGGCGGGTGACCGACATCTTCTCGATGGCGTTGAAAAGCAGGTAGCGCCGGTCGTTCTCATCGGCCGAGCGCATGTAGTCGATGGCCCGCTCGCTGTAGAGCTTCATGCCGATCAGGCGCGCGTAGCTGTCCGCGAGCAGCGATTTCACCTGCGGGAACTCGGTCACGCGGTGCCCGAACAGGATTCGGTTGTGCGCGTGCGTGACGGCCTCGAACATGGCGTGCTCACAGGAGCCGACCGCACCGAAGCCGAGATTGAACTTGCCGACATTGACCGTGTTCATAGCGGCGTCGAAGGCGGCCCGGCCGGTGTGCAGGATGTCGGATTCGGCGACCGGGTAGTTCTCCAGATCGAAGGCGGCGACGTACATCTGGGAGTCGACGACGTTCTTGCGCAGCTTGTAGTTCTTGTGCCGCGAGTCGGCGGCGAAGAACAGGTAGCCGGAGTACTCCTCGTCGGTCATCTTCCGCAGGAAGTCCGAGGAGTCGATGATCGGCTTGTCGGCGCGGCGGCCGAAGACCGACACCATGCCCGCGAGATTGCCATTGCCGATGTAGTGCTTGCCGCCGGTGGCGGTGTAGCCGCCGCGTGGCTTGGGCTCCAACACCATGTCGGTCGAATAGATGTCCGCGCCATGGTCCTTCTCGGACAAGCCGAAGGCGAAGATCTCCCCGGATTCCAACAGTCCCGCCGCCCGCGCCTTGGCCTCGGCGTTCGAGCTCTGCCAGATCGGCCCCAGGCCCAGGATGGTGACCTGCCAGACGTACCAGTACTGCATGCCGTAGAAGCCGAGGATCTTGCTCATCATGGCGATCCGCGCGGTGTCCCAGCGCTTGTTCGGATCGCCCGCGGCCTGTTCGGCCGGGGTCAGGAAGGTCGCGAAGACCCGTTCGCGCTTGATGAAGTCCAGGAAATCGGCGTACCAGACGCGGTCGCGGCTCTCGGCCAGCAGGCGCACCTTGCCGAAGGCCTCGAAGTAGTCGACGGTGGCACGCAGCAGTCGCCGGGTCTCCGCGTCGAATTCGGTGAATTCGCAGGTCTTCGGGTTGAACAGGGTCGGACTCATCGGGATTCGTCTCCTCCGCGGCTGGTTTCCTGCGTGAATGTAGCATTATTATCCACCGATGTAGGAAACGATCTTGCTCGGCCGCCCGACCTGCCGTTCCCCACCCCGCGAACACTGCTATCGTCGGTGCGCATGGGCACCGATTCGGCGATACGACCACGCCAGCGCGCGCGGCATCTGGGTCCCGAACGCCGTCGCCCGCAGGTCCTCGACACCGCCCTGGAGATCGCCGTCGCCGACGGCATCGCCGCGGTGACCATCGCCGCCGTGGCCGACCGCATGAAGGTGACCCGGCCCGTCGTCTACGCCTGCTTCGCCGATCGGGTCGAGCTGCTCCAGGCCCTGATCCAGCGCGAGGAGGAGTACCTGATCGCGGGCATCCTCGACGTGCTGCCGCGCCGCCGGGTGGAGGCCGACGAGGCGGTGTTCGTGGAGGGCTTCCGCGCGCTGCTGCACACCGTGTCCCAGCGGCCCGACAGCTGGCGCCTGCTCTACGGCAATCCCGATCCGGCCGTGGCGGATTCGTTCGGCAAGGGCCGGCTGCTCGCCGTGGAGCGCTGCGCCCGCCGCCTGCGGCCCACCCTGAAGGCCTGGGGCACCGAGGACGCCGAGCGCAAACTTTCGGCACTGGTCGAACTGTGGGTCTCCGCCGGTGAGGGCGCGGTCCGCACCCTGCTGACCGACCCGGGCGAATGGACGCCGGACACCTTGGGCGAGTTCATCGGCGCGGCCGTCTACCGCGCCCTGCGACACGCCTGACTCACACCCGAGCACGCCCGAGCCACACCCGAGCACACCTGGCCGAACCCGGGCCGCACCCGCAATTCGATGGTTACGATGGAAAACGGACCATCGGTCAATGCGGGAGACGGCAATGACGTTCTATCGGCAGGTCGGTTCGGTGCCGCCCAAGCGGCACACTCAACATCGGGATGAGCAGGGTCGGCTCTATTACGAAGAGCTGATGGGAGAAGAGGGCTTCTCCGGCGATTCCTCGCTGCTCTACCACCGGGGATTACCTCCGGCCATTGTGGATTCGTCGGTGTGGGTGCTGCCCGAGCAGCGGCTGTACCCGAATCATCCACTGCGGCACCGGCATTTGAAGCTGCACGAACTGTTCCTGGGCGACAAACCGGGCGACAGCGATGTGGTGAACGGGCGGCGGCTGCTGCTCGGCAATGCCGACGTGCGCATCTCGTATGTCGCAGCCCTGCGGGAGTCGCCGCTGTATCGCAATGCGATCGGCGACGAGCTGGTCTACATCGAATCCGGTTCGGGGCGGGTGGAAACCGTCTTCGGGACGCTGCCGGTGCGGCAGGGGCTACAGGTGCTGCTACCCCGCGCCACCACCCACCGCTGGATTCCGGACGGCCCCGAGCCCTTGCGCGCGTACGTGATCGAGGGCACCGGTCACATCACCCCACCCAAGCGCTATCTCTCGAAATACGGCCAGTTCCTGGAGAATTCGCCCTATTGCGAGCGGGATCTGCACGGGCCGACCGAGCTCACGCGGGCCGAGGGCGAGAATGTGGAGGTGCTGGTCAAGCACCGCCCGGCCGGTGAGATCGTCGGCACCAGCATGGTTTACGCGACCCACCCCTTCGATGTGGTGGGCTGGGACGGCTGCCTGTACCCGTTCACCTTCGATATCGCCGACTTCGAACCCATTACCGGGCGGGTACATCAGCCGCCGCCGGTGCATCAGGCGTTCGAGGGTCAGAACTTCGTGATCTGCAATTTCGTGCCGCGCAAGGTGGACTACCACCCGCTCTCGATTCCGGTGCCGTACTACCACTCGAATGTGGACTCCGACGAGATCCTCTTCTACTGCGGCGGAAACTACGAGGCGCGCAAGGGATCCGGGATCGGGCAGGGGTCGGTGTCGGTGCATCCGGGCGGGTACGCGCACGGGCCGCAGCCGGGCGCCTACGAGCGCAGCATCGGCATCGAGTTCTTCGACGAGCTGGCGGTCATGGTCGATACGTTCCATCCGCTGCAGCTGGGTGAGGGCGGGCTGGCGTGTGAGGATCCGGGCTACGCGTGGACGTGGTCGGGTCGTGGGCCGAATCAGTGGATTTGAGTGCGTTCGAGGGTATGGGCTGGTGACGGGGAAGGTGAATGGGGATATGAGCAGCCGGGTGCGCGTCGAGGTTCCCGAGGGTTCCGGATTCGGCCCGACGCACCTGCCGTACTGCGTGTTCCGCCCGCTGGGCGAGGAGCCGCGGGTGGGTGCGCGACTGGGTGATTCGGTCATCGATCTGGCGGTGGCGCTGGATGATCCGATGTTCCATCAGCCCACCCTGAACGCCTTCATGACGCAGGGTCCGCAATGCTGGCGGGAGGTGCGCGAGCGGGTGCGGGTGGCGGCCGAATCCGAGCTGCCCGCCGCGGCGGTGCACGCGGTGCGGGCGGTGCGGCTGGATCTGCCGGTGGCGATCGGCGATTACGTCGACTTCTACGCCAGCCTCGACCACGCCACCGCCATGGGCCGCATGCTGCGGCCCAATGCCGAACCGCTGCTGCCGAATTGGCGGCACCTGCCGGTGGGATATCACGGGCGCGCGGGCACGGTGGTGGTGTCGGGCACCGATATCGTGCGGCCGCACGGGCAGCGCAAGACCGATTCCGGCACCCCGGATTTCGGGCCGAGTCGACGCGTGGACATCGAGGCGGAGCTGGGTTTCCTGGTGGGCGCGGGTTCCGAACTCGGCCGGCCGATCGAGACCGGCGAGTTCGCCGAGCATGTGTTCGGGGTCGCGCTGGTGAACGACTGGTCGGCGCGCGATATCCAGGCCTGGGAGGGGCAACCGCTGGGACCGTTCCTCGGCAAGTCCTTCGCAACCACGCTGTCGGCGTGGGTGACTCCGCTCGACGCGCTCACCGAGGCGCGAATTCCGCTGCCGCCGCAGCATCCCGAGCCGCTGCCGTATCTGCGGGACGAGGCGGCCTGGGGTTTGGACATCGATCTGTCGGTGGAATGGAACGGCCACGTCGTCTCCACTCCCCCGTACCGGCGCATGTACTGGTCGCCCGCGCAGATGCTCGCGCACATGACGGTGAACGGCGCCTCGACCCGCACCGGCGATCTGTTCGCCTCCGGCACCATTTCCGGGGCCGACCGCGCCGAGCGCGGCTCGCTGATGGAAATGAGCTGGGGCGGTGCCGAACCCATCGAGGTGAACGGGGTGCAGCGGACCTTCCTGAACGACAGCGATGAGGTGACGATCACCGCCACCGCACCCGCCGTCGGGGGTGGCCGCCTGCAACTGGGTGAGGTGCGCGGGCGAATCGTGAAAGCTGTTTGATAGCTGGACCGTATCGCCATGAGCATGATCACTGTCCCTACCGAGCGGTAGACCAGGAACGTTACCGTTCCGGCAGTCCGAAGACTGCCGGAGGTGCGTCAATGTTGACCAGTTCTGCCCGGTTCGCCATGGCACGCCCGCGCGCGGTCCTGGTGGCCGCGCTGTTGCTGATGCTCGTCTGCGGTGGCTTCGGCGCCACCGTGAAGTCGCACATGGTCGGCGGCGGGTACCTGACCGACTCGCTGGAATCGGTGCGCGCCAACGACTTCATCACGAAGAACTTCCCCGGCGGCAATCCGAACCTGATCGTCATGGTCAGCGGGGACGGCGGCGTCAACAGTCCGGAGGTACGCGCGGAGGCGCAGCGCATCACCGAGGACCTCGGACACGATCCGAATGTGACCGGTGTGCAGTCCTATTGGACCAGCGTCACCGCCCGGCCCGATCTGGCCACCGCATTGAAGAGCAAGGACGGTCAGCGCGGGCTGATCATGGCCACGGTCACCGGCACCGATACCGATGTGCAGAATCGGGCGGCCGAGATCTCGAACCGGATCGATGGCGATCGCGACGGCGTGCAGGTGCGGGTCGGCGGCATGGCCGGGACCTTCGCGGACATCAATCATCAGGTCGAGCAGGATCTGCTGCTGGCCGAGGCCATCGCGGTGCCGGTGTCCGGGCTGCTGCTGGTGCTGGTGTTCGGCAGTGTGATCGCGGCCGCGCTGCCGATCGGCGTGGGGCTCTTCGCGATCGCGGCCACCATGGGCATTCTGCGCGGGCTGACCACGGTCATGGAGGTGTCGATCTTCGCGCTGAACATGACCAGTGCGCTGGGTCTGGCGCTGGCCATCGACTACAGCCTGTTCATTGTCAGCCGCTACCGCGAGGAGCTGGCGGGCGGGCGCGATACCCGTTCGGCCATCCTGCGTTCGGTGCAGACGGCGGGTCGCACGGTGGTCTTCTCCGGATTGACGGTCGCGCTGGCGCTGGCCGCGCTGGCGGTGTTCCCGCAGCCGTTCTTCAAGTCCTTCGCCTACGCCGGTGTGGCGGTGGTGGCGGCGGCCGTGGGCGCATCGGTATTGCTGCTGCCCGCCGCGCTGTTCCTGCTCGGCGATCGTGTGAACGCCTGGGATCTGCGGAAACCGTTGCGCCGCCTGCTCGGTCGCGGGGCGGCCGTGCCGACGCGGGCCGAGGAGACCTTCTGGTACCGCCTGGTCACCTGGGTGATGCGGCGGGCGCTGCCGGTCGCGGTGGTCACCACGGCCGCGCTGCTGGCGCTCGGATCCCCGTTCCTGAAGGCGCATTTCGGGACGCCGGACGATCGGGTGATCGGGACGTTCGCGTCCAGCCGCCAGGTGGGTGATGCGCTGCGGCAGGACTTCAACGCCGATATGGCCTCCAGCGCGGTGGTCGTGCTGCCCGGATTCCACGGGGACAGCAGGGAGATCGGCGCGTACGCGTCCCGGCTCTCGCAGGTGCCGGGCATTCCGGCGGTGCTGTCCGGTGACGGCGTCTACGTGAACGGCGCGAAGATGGCGGCCGGTGTTCCGCAGATGATCGGCGCGAACGGGGCCTACCTCTCGGTCGGCACGAAGACCGCGCCCTACTCCGCCGAGGGCAAAGCGCAATTGGCGGAGTTGCGTGCCGTGCCCGCGCCGGGCGAGGTGCTGTTCGGCGGTGCGGCCGCGTTGAACGAGGACACCATGGACTCGGTGATCAGCCGGATTCCATTGGCGGGCGCGCTGATCGCGATCATCACGCTGATCCTGCTGTTCCTCTTCACCGGTAGCGTGGTGCTTCCGGTCAAGGCGCTGCTGTTGAACATGCTGTCGCTGACCGCGACCTTCGGCGCGATGATCTGGATCTTCGAGCAGGGCCATCTGTCCGGGTTCCTCGGCTTCACGTCCACCGGCAGCCTGGATCTGTTCATGCCGATCCTCATGTTCTGCTTGGCCTTCGGCATGTCCATGGACTACGAGGTCTTTCTGTTGTCGCGGATCCGCGAGGAGTGGCTGGCGTCCGACCGCGGTCCCGCCGCGAATACCCGCTCGGTCGCCCTCGGCGTGGCCCGCACCGGCCGGATCTTCACCGCCGCCGCGGGTTTGATGGCGGTGGTCCTGCTGGCCGTCGCCACCTCCGAGGTCGCGCCGATGAAGCTGTTCGGCATCGGCCTGGCGCTGGCGGTGATCGCCGACGCCACCGTCATTCGCGGCCTGCTGGCCCCGGCGCTCATGCGCCTGATGTCCATCGCCAACTGGTGGGCCCCGAAACCGCTTGCGGCGCTGCACAAGCGGATCGGGTTGGAGGAGTCAGCGCCGGTAGCCGACGGCGACCACCCCGGCGGCGAGCAGTACCAGGATGCCGATGATGCCGAGGCCGACGCCCATGCTGTCGGCGAAGGCGGCCGGATGATGGGCGCCGTCCCCCGCGCGTGAGGCCATGATGGTGCCGATCACCGCGACACCCGTGGCCGCGCCGAATTCCCGTGCGGCGGAGTTCAATCCGGCGCCCATGCCCGACCGGTCGGCGGGCAGGTTGGCCATGACGCCGTGGGTCAGCACGGGCGCGGCGAACCCCATGCCGCAGGACAGCAGCACCAGGTAGACCGCGTAGAGCGGATACGGGGTGCTCGCGTCCGCGGTGGCGACCGCCAGCAGGCCCGCGCCGATGAGGGCCAGACCACCGGCGGCCGGAATCAGCGGCCCCAGCCGGGCTTCCAGCCGCACCGCGAAGCGGGGCACGATGATCATGCCGAGGGTGAGCGGCACGATGGCCAGACCCGCCGCGGCGGCGGAGAAGCCCTTCACGTACTGCATGTACTGCGAGTTCACGAAGAACAGCGCGAACAGGCCGAAAAACGTTGTGCCCGTGCCCAGCACGGCCACGCTCAGCCGCCGCGACCGGAACACCCGCGGATCGATGAGCGGATGCGGCGACCGCAGGGAATGCCAGATCAGCCCCGCGAGCAGCACCGCGCCGAGCGCGAAACCGGCCAGCACCTCCGCCGAACCCCAGCCGTGCGAGGGGCCCTCGATGATCCCGTACAGGACCGCGGTCGATCCGGCCGTGAGCAGTATCGCCCCGAGCGGATCCTGATTCGCCTCGCGCCGTGGGGTTTTCGGCGTCACCGCCGCGACCAGCACCAGCAGGGCCAGCCCCGCCGGGACCATCACCCAGAACAGCGCCTGCCACGGCAGGTACTGCTGCAAGAGTCCGCCGCCGATATTGCCCAGGGCCCCACCGAGACCCAGCGACAGCGTCCACGCGGCCAGCGCGCTCGCGCGGGTGCGGGCGTCCGGGGACAGCTGCACCAGGATCGACATGGTGGCGGGCATGATGAGCGCGGCGCCCGCGCCCGAGACCGCCCGGCCCACGATCAGTTCGGCGGAATGCACGGCCAATGCGCTGGTCAGCGCGCCCGTCGTGAACAGCCCGAGGCCCACCAGCAGTGCACCCTTGCGCCCGTACCGGTCCCCGATGGCACCGGCCGGGATGAGCAGGGCGGCGAACACGATGACGTAGGCGTCGACCGCCCACAACAATTCCGACGCACTCGGATGCAGCGCGGACGCGGCCAGCAGCGGAATGGCCAGATTGATGGCCGCCACCATGGATTGCGCCACCATGATGCACGCGCACATGGCGAGCAGCACCGCGCGCGGCGGCCCGGCGGAACGGCTTTCGGCGACCGGCACTCCGGACACGACTGTGGACATGGGTGTACTCCAAACGGCAATGAGGAATTGGAATTCCGTCACCTTCCGGACGGAACGAATTCCACGGTAAAGCCGCTCCGAGCATTACTCAAATGCATCTTTATCATCGAATACATGCACCGCACGCAATCCACCGACCTCCGGGGCCTGGACCTGAACCTGCTGGTCACGCTGGATGCCCTGCTCACCGAGCACAGCGTGACCGGTGCGGCCGACCGCCTGCGGCTCTCCGAACCCGCGGTCAGCCGGGCCCTCGGCCGCATCCGCCGCGCCATCGGCGATCCGATCCTGGTCCGCGCGGGCCGCGTCATGGTCCCCACCCCGCACGCCCTGGCCATCGAGCCCGAGGTCCGCGACCTGGTGGACCGCCTGCAACGCCTCTTCTCCGCCACCCACGCCACCGATATCCGCACGGTCACCCGCGACCTGACCGTCCTGGCCCACTACGCCATGGCCGCCGTCTTCGGCCCCGCCCTGGTCGAACGCGCCGCCGCCGAGGCCCCCGGCATCACCCTGCGCTTCCTCAACGAGGGCCACACCGACACCCCCATGCTCCGCGACGGCCACGCCGACCTCGAGGTCGGCATCATCGGCGACCGCGCCCCCGAAATCCACATCACCCCGGTCTACGAGGACCACATGATCGGCGCGGCCCGCACCGGACATCCGCTCCTGCGCGACAACAAGATTCGCCTGGCCGACTACGTCCGAGCCCGCCACCTCGCCGCCTCCCGCCGCGGCCGCCTGACCGGCCCCATCGACGACGCCCTCGCAACAAAGGGTCTCCGTCGCGAGGTAACCGCCTCGGTAGCAGGCATCACCGGCTCCCTCTTCTTCCTCCGCAACAGCGACCTACTCGGCAACATCCCCGCCTGCGCCCGCCCCCTGGCCCATCAACTCGGCCTCACCACCTTCG
>NZ_BAAFGR010000057.1:0-42625 GCF_041154655.1 Nocardia sp. JMUB6875 | reverse complement strand
CCCCCACTCCGACCTCCCCACCACCGCCAAGGCTGTCGACCGAATCGTCCGCGACGCCATGGCCGCAACGCCATAGGGGCGTTCCGCGAACCCGCGGATACGATCGCGCTCATGGCATCGCCCGATAGGAGCACCGGCATCCGAGCGGTTATCACCGGCCCGACCACTGGATACAGCGGTCACACGATCACCCTTGACGGCGGCCGGTCCCGAGCCGACAACGCGTCGATCCGCTACCACTGGACACCCGACGCGGCCCTGATGGCATGCAATCCGGACTTCGCCGAGCAGGCTCAGAACTCTTCCGTCACGCTTGTGCTTCCTGAAACACCCCTGCGAATCGTCCGCAGGGTAGGGCTCACCGTCCATGGTGCGGACAACGAGACATCACCCGAGGCCCTGCACAGCATCGCCATCAAACCGGCTCCGCCGCAATAACCTCCTGCGTCTCGACCGGCCATGACACATCAAATGAACGCTATTTAGTAATAGGTGTTCACAAAGCGGGGTGTGGTGTGGAACACTCGGCGGCGAACGTGTTCCAAAGGAGGTTCCGTGTCCGCGCCGTCCATCCCCAATCGGATTGATTTCACCGATCCTGATCTGCTCTCGACTCGCCTGCCTGTCGAGGAGTTCGCCGAGCTCCGCCGTACCAGCCCTGTTGCCTGGATTCCGCAGGTGGGCAGCGGGTTCAAGGATGACGGGTACTGGGCCGTCACTCAGATGGAAGACATCAAGGAGATCTCGAAGACTCCGGAGGTGTTCTCCTCGGAGGAGAACACCGCGGTCATCCGCTTCTACGACGACATCATGCGCGAGGAGATCGAGGTCCAGCGGTTCCTGCTGCTGAACCAGGATCCGCCGCGCCACACCAAGCTGCGCCGCATCGTGTCGAAGGGCTTCACGCCGCGCGCGGTGGAGAGCCTGCGCAACGCGCTGCGCGAGCGCGCCGAGCGAATCGTGCACGAGGCCAAGAAGACCGGCTCCGGCGACTTCGTCACCCAGGTCGCCTGCGAGCTGCCGCTGCAGGCCATCGCCGAGCTCATCGGCATTCCGCAGGAGGATCGCGGCAAGATCTTCGAGTGGACCAACCAGATGATCTCCTACGACGATCCGGACTTCGAGGGTGACCACAAGGTCGCCACCGCCGAGGTCATGGGCTACTCCTGGAACCTGGCCGAGGAGAAGCGCAAGTGCCCCGTCGACCTGGACGGCCACGGGGACATCATGTCCACGCTGCTCAATGCCGACGTCGACGGCGAGGCCCTGGCCTCGGACGAATTCGCCTGGTTCGTCATCCTTTTGGCGGTCGCCGGCAACGAGACCACCCGTAATGCCATCACCCACGGCATGAAGGCGTTCGTCGACCACCCCGACCAGTGGGAGCTCTACCGCGAGCAGCGCCCGCGCACCGCGCCCGACGAGATCGTCCGCTGGGCCACCCCGGTCATCGCCTTCCAGCGCACCGTTCTCCAGGACACCGTCCTGGGCGGACAGGAGCTGAAGAAGGGCCAGCGCGTCGGAATGTTCTACTCCGCCGCCAACTTCGACGAGACCGTCTTCGAGAATCCGTTCGAGTTCAATGTCCTCCGGAACCCGAATCCCCATGTAGGCTTCGGCGGCACCGGCACCCACTTCTGCGTGGGCGCCAACCTGGCCCGACTGGAGATCGACCTCATGTTCAACGCCATCGCCGATGTGATGCCGAACCTGAGCCAGGTCTCCGATCCGGTCCGCCTGCGTTCGGGCTGGCTGAACGGCATCAAGAGCTGGCAGGTCAAGTACGAGTGAGTGGTCGAAACCAGCATGAGTGAACCCCGTCGACGCGGCCGGATGCCTGCGGTCAGCGACGCCGACATCCGCCGCGTCGCGCGGTCACTGCTGGTCGAACAAGGCCCGGACGCGATCACGCTGCGGGCCATCGCGCGGGAGCTGGGCATCACCGCTCCCGCGCTCTACCGCTATTACGAATCCCGCGACGATCTGGTCGCCGCGGTGCGCACCGACGTCTGCGCCGACCTGGCCAAGGACCTCGAAGCCGCCATCGCCGACCTCCCCGACGACGCGGGCGCCCGCTTCTTCGCCATCTGCCGCGGCTTCCGCACCTGGGCCCTGACCCACTCCCGCGAATTCACCCTCGTCTTCGCCTCCCCGGTGACCGCCGGAATCACCAGCGCCATGCAGCAATTCGGCGAACCCGTGGGCCGCATCTTCCTCGGCGCGGCCGGCCGCCTGCTCACCGAATACGAGGTGGTCACCCCACCCCTGGACCTCATCCCGCCCGAACTCCGCGACGACCTGATCAAGTTCCAAACCGAACTCCTTGCCGTCCTGGCGGATTCAGGCCAGAAGTTCCCCGCCGAGAAGCTCGACCTAGGCGTCAGCTACGTCATGATCCAGTTCTGGGCCCGCCTCTACGGCCACGTAACCCTAGAGGTCTTCAACAACTACCCCATCCAAATCTCCCACCCCGACGTCCTCTTCGACTCCACCCTCGCCGACATCGGCCGAGGCATCGGCCTGGTCGCGGACTGAGTCTCACATCTCCGCGGCGATCCGGCCGGACCGCACCGCCGCCACCAGATCCGCGTGGTCGGCCTCCGTACGGTCGGCGTAGGCGACGGCGAAGTCGGCGATCGCCTGATCCAATTCCTCGCTCTTGCCGCAGTATCCGGCGATCAGGCGGGGGTCGGCGGTGTGGGAGTGGGCGCGGGCCAGGAGGGCGCCGGTCATGCGGGCGTAGTCGTCTATTTCGTCGGCGGGGAGTTCTGCCGGGTCGACGCTGCCCTTGCGGTTGCGAAACTGCCGGACCTGGAAGGGGCGGCCGTGCACCGTAGTCCAGCCGAGCAGGATGTCGCTGACGACCTGCATTCGCTTCTGGCCTAGGACGACTCGGCGGCCTTCGTGGTCCACGTCCGGCGCCTCGAAACCGGCGGTCACCAGATGGGGGACCAGCGTGGACGGGCGGGCCTCCTTCACTTGGAGGACGAGGGGCTCGCCCCGATGGTCCAGGAGGAGAACGACATACGAGCGGGTGCCGACGCTGCCGGTGCCGACGACGCGGAAGGCGACGTCGTGCACGGCGTGGCGGGCCAGCAGTGGGTGCAGGTCCTCGGGGACTGTCGTCACGTACTGCTCGAGGGCCGACGCCACCGCCGCGGCCTCCGCGTCCGGCACCCGGCGCAGCACCGGCAGCGCCTCGATGAAGCGCCGCCCGCCGTCCTCGGCCTCCTCGGTCGACGTCGATGCGAAGCGCCCGCTGGTGTTGGCGCGCGCCTTTTTCGCGACTCGCTTCAACGTGCCGAGCAGGTCGTGGGCGTCGGCGTGGGAGACGAGTTCCTCGTCCGCGATGGCGTTCCACGCGTCGAGCACCGGCAGCTCGGCGAGCAGTCGCATGGTGCGGCGATAGGCGCCCGCCGCGTCGAAAGCCGCTTTGCGACAGCGGTTCTCATCGGCCCCGGCCTCGCGGCCCGCGAGTACGAGCGAGGCGGCGAGCCGTTTGAGGTCCCACTCCCAGGGTCCCTCGGCGGTCTCGTCGAAGTCGTTGAGGTCGATGACGAGTTCGCCGCGCGCATCGGCGTACAACCCGAAGTTGGCGGCATGCGCATCCCCGCAGATCTGCGCTCGGATCCCTGTCATGGGTGTACGCGCGAGGTCGTACGCCATCAGACCCGCCGAACCGCGTAGAAAGGCGAAGGGCGTGGCCGCCATTCGGCCCGCGCGCAGCGGAGTGAGCTCGGCGATCCGGCCGCGATTGGATTCCTCGACGGCATCGGCCACGTGCGGCCGGGACCCGTCGAGCTCGAGTGCGGCATGTGCGCTGCGCGGCACCGACTTTCGCAGCGCCTTGCCCTCGTTCTTCGGCGACCCCTGGGCGGGCCACTCGGCGAACCCTCGCACCGGCGGCAGCCGCCGCAGGCCCAACCCGGTCGCCGATTCGTCGATTCCGGTCATGGTCAACTCCTGGCGTCGACGAGTTCGGGTTCGCGGAGGTGCTGGGGCTCGGCCCGAAGAACGGGTTCGCTCAGGCCGATTCGGCGTTGGATGCGCTTCATCCAGCCCGGGGCCCACCAGACGCGGTCGCCGAGAAGCTTCATGGTGGCGGGCACCAGAAGCATGCGCAGGACGGTGGCGTCGATGAGCAGGGCGGCGATCATGCCGTAGGCGATGTACTGCATGAGGACCAGGTCGGAGAAGGCGAAGGCGCCGGTCACCACGAGCAGGATCAGGGCCGCCGCGGTGATGATGCGGCCGGTGTGTGCGGTGCCGGACCGGATCGCCTCCTCGGTGGTCGCACCGCGGGCGCGGGCTTCGACCATGCGGGACAAGAGGAATACCTCATAGTCCGTGGAGAGCCCGTAGATGATCGCGATGATGAGGAACAGGATGTTGGCCTGGATCGGCTGGGGGGTGAAGTTGAGCAGGGTCGCGCCATGACCCTCGGTGAAGATCCAGGTGAGGATGCCCAGGGTGGAGCCCAGGCCGAGGACGCTCATGAATGCGGCCTTGAGCGGCAGGACCAGCGATCCGAAGGTGAGGAACATGAGGATGGTGGTGAAGGCCAGCACCAGCAGGATCATCAAGGGCAGCCGGTTCAGCAGCGCCGCGATCGCATCGTGCTGAATGGTCGGCACGCCGCCGACCAGCAGGGTCACCTCGTCGGGAACCGGCAGCGCCCGGATGTAATCGATCGTCTTGTCGTACTTGGTCGAATCGACCAGGAACGCCGACGTGCGGTAGATATCCGGCTGCTTCTTCGACCGGGTCGGAATGTCGAACCCGGCGGGCAGCAGCCCGGGCGCCTTGCTCGCCTGCGCGAGCAGTGGCCCGACCTGGGTGCTGTCGTCCGTCTTGACGATCAATTCGATCGGATCGGACTTGCGGTAAGGGAAATAGGAGTCGATCTGCTGCTGGGCGACGCGCACCGTATTGTCCGGCGGCAGATACTTCTCGCTGAACCCGCCGAAGGCGATATTGCGCACCGGCACGATCAACAGCAGCAATCCGAGGATCAGCACCGCGGTGATCTTGCGCGGATGCCGCATCACCCAGTCGGTGGACCGCCCCCAGAAACCGTTCTCCACCTCGGCCGCCGACGGCGTGCGCCGGAATCGCTTGATACCCAGCGCATCCACCCGCCGCCCCAGGATCGCCAGCATCGCGGGCAGAATCGTGACGGCGGTCAAAGCCGCCAGGGTGACCGTGGCGATCGCGCCGTAGGCGATCGACTTCAGGAACCCCTGCGGGAAGATCAGCATGCCGCCCAGGCTGGCCACGATCATGGTGGCCGAGAACAACACCGTGCGTCCGGCGGTCATCACCGTGCGGCGCACCGCCGTCGGCGTGTCATACCCCGCGGCCACCTCCTCACGGAACCGGCTCACGATGAACAGCGCGTAATCGATCGCCAACCCCAGCCCGATCATCGAAACAACCGGGGCCACGAAGGAATTCACCTCCGTATAGTTCGTGATCCACCGCACGATCCCGTTCGCGCCCAACACGGTGAGCACACCCATCAACAGCGGCAGCGACGCGGCCACCACGCCGCCGAAGATGAAGAACAACAGCACCGCCACCGCCGGAATGGCCAGCAGCTCCATCCGATGGGTATCGGCGGAAATGGTGTCGGTCAGCGCCGTCGCGACCGGCTGCAACCCACCGACCTGCACCTCGATCCCGGGAACCGTGAACGCGCCCTTCACCTTCGCGTACTCCGCCGCGAGATCGCCGCCGTCGATCTCCTTCAGGGCGATACCCGCGATCGTGCGCGTCTTGTCCTTGCTGGCGAAGGCGGCGGAGGGCCCGCGCAGGGAGTTCACATTCTGCCAGTAGGCGAAACTCACACCCGCGATCTCGTTCGGAAAGCGTTGGGGGAGCGCGTTGAGAGCGTCGACCACCGGCTGACTGACTTCCGGATCATCGAACGTCGTGCCCTCGGGCGCCTTGTACAGCACGACCACATCGACATCGTGGGTCGCCTCGAAATTGACGGCGGACAGCTGCGATTCGAGCACGGACTCCGAACTCGGATCGTCCAGACCGCCCGCGCTGAGATGACTCTCGAAGCCCCAGGCGTAGCCGCCCAGCGCCAGCATCGCGGCCGCGACCAGGGCGAGCACGACGAACCGGTAGCGCGCTACGAGTTTGCCCCATAGCGCGAACACATCTCGATCACGCGGTCGCCTCATGCCCATACGACACGGTAACAGTGAAGATCACGAGAAGTGAAAAACGTTGCAATACAATGCAATTCAGCTATTTCCGATCAGTGGCAGCCATCGGTGGTGGGAATCGAATGGGTGGGGTCGAAGTAGTAATCGGAGTTGTGCTCGGGCGGTGTTAACCCGTAGCCGTTGCCGAAGGAAGGGGCCAGGAAACCCTTTCTGGCCCAGGAACAATCCACGGCGTAGGTGTGACCCTGGCCGTTGCGCAGCCAGATGCCCTGGGCCTCGGCCGCATACGGCCGCCCCGAGCCGTCCGTCGCGCCGACGAAGGTGTAATCGATCTCCCACCGTTGCACCACCACGATGTCCATCGCCTGGCGGACCTTTTGCGGATTACCCGGATCGAACGCGTAGGCCACCACGTAATTGGTGTGCACCGCGAGATCGCCTTCCGCATTGACCTGGGCGGCCATGGTGCCGTTCACCTTCGGCTGCGCGGGCAGCAATTGCTGGCCCGGCGCGAGGGCGGTGACGAACATGCCCTTGCCGTCCTCGGGCGTATCCCGGATCTGCTTCTCGGCGTACTCGCGGAATTTGGGCGCGAATTGGCTCAGCACCTTCGCGGTGTCATTGGCCAGCAGCGTGGCGCGGTCGACCCGCGCGGTGATCAGGGCCTGGCGGGTGCGCTCGTAGGCCGACGCGACGGCGTCCGCGTCGAACCGCCCGACCGGCGCGGGCACGGGAGCCACGAATCCCTCCGCACCGTCGGCCCAGCCCGCCGCGGGAGTATTGAGAAACGGCATCGCGAGATTCACCCGCACGGATTCCGGCGCCCGCTTGGTCGAGGTCGTACTCGGCTGCCCCGAACTCGGCACCCCGGCCGCCCCGAGATTCGGCCGATTGAACGCGACCCACGCACCCAGCACCACCACCAGCACCGCGGTCACCGGTATCCACTGGCGCATCCGGCGGTTTCGGCTCGACCAGCGCTGGCGGCGCGCATGCTGTTTCTCTATGCGCGCGATGCGGTCGGCCCATTCCGACCCCATCAGATCCGGATGGTTCGCCAGATCGTCGTTCTCGCTGTTCATTCGTCCCCACGTTCGGTCGAGCGGACCGACGTTAACGGACGAACCGGGCAGTGATCAACTGGAGGCGAAGCGCGGCCGGCGAATGCTGCCGATCCGCCTCACGATGCGGGGTCGGCGCAGGTCGCGGGCGATCCACTCGCCGAGCGTGACACCGGCGGCCAGGGCCAGCCCGACCGCGAACGCACCCGAGAGCTGATTGAACCCGATCAGCAACTCGTCATTGAGAAACGCGTACAGCCCGCGGTACACCCGCAGACCGGGCAGCAGGGGCGTGATGCCCGCGACCGCCACCACCAACGGCGGGGTCAGCGCCCGCCGCGCGAGCAGACCACCGGCCAGACCCACCACGGTCGCCGCACCGCCCGAGGCCACGATCGGCCCGAACCCGAAGTGCTGGATCAGCAGATACACGACCGTCGCCGCCGCACCGCTGAACGCCGCCGCGGCCAGCGCCCGCTGCTCGGCGTAGCAGGCCAGTGCGAACGCGGCCGAGGTCACGGCACCGGCGATCAGCTTGATCTGCAGATTGGTCAGATCGCGCGAGGAGATCATGTCGACCGAGGGCACCGAGGCCTCGAACACCTCCGCCACTCGCAGGGTGAGCGCGATACCGGCGATGATGCCGCCGGTCATCATGACCACCTCCAGCATGCGGGCCGACGCGGTGATCGGCGCACCTGTGATGGCGTCCTCCACCGCGCCGACCAGTTGTAAACCGGCCAGCAGCACCGCGATTCCCGCCGCGATGATGAGCGAGGGATCCAGATGCAGGCTCGACGCGAAGGTGGAGACCAGCACCGCGGGCGTGGCGGCGATGATGCCGCCCATCATGTGCTGGAAGAAGAAGGGCAGCCCGCGCCGATTCAAGACCCGGTTGGTGCGGTCGATCGCGGTGGTCGTCGCGAAACTCAGCAGGGCGATCAGCCAGCCGCCGTTGAGCAGCACCGCGACGCCCGCGGCCATCAGCGCCCAGCCGAGCGTGGCCGACCATCGCGGGTAGGGATGCGGCGCGGAGGTGATCTCGTCCAGTGCTTCCAGGGCCTCCTGCGGCGGCACCAGTTCCCGGCGGATGCGGCGGGTGAGCCGATCGACGGCGGCCAGCCGGGTGAAGTCGAGGGAGCGGTAGTGCACCACGCGCATGGTGGAGGCCGGGGGTAGTCGCGGGCCGCGGTCGGCCGAGATGCGAATCGAGTTGTAGGTGACGTCGATATCGCATTTGGACAGCCCGTAGGTGGCGGCGATGAATTCGATCTGGGTGGTGGTGTCGGTGACGGCCGTGCCCGAGGCGAGCACCACCTCGCCCACCCGCTCGGCCAGATCCAGCACCTCGGTCACGGTCGCGTCATCGGTGAGGTCGATGGGCTGCAGCGGTGCGGGGGCTTCCACCACCGTGTCCACGGTGGCGCGATGTTCGGCGGTCACCCGGTCCACCGCACCGGTCAGCAGCCGCTGCCAGCGGGCGCGCAGCCGGGGGGCCGTCCCCACTTGCTCGTCGGTAGCCAACTCGTTGGTCACAAGCCCGACCGTACACGGGTGCGAAAGATCACCGGGGTCAGTGGTGCCCGGGCAGTAGTGTTTTCGAGTATGGCGACGAGCGACATTTCGATTGCGAAAGAGCTACGCGCGGCACTCGACGGCCCTTGGCGGGAGGTGCGTGAGGAAGCCCGGGCGAGCATCGACGACGACCGCCTCTACGGTGATCCGTCCCTCGACATGAAGGCGGCGCGAGCCCGTGTCCTGGAACAAATGCACCTGGTCGCGTCCTACGGCTGGGTCGAGCGGGGCTTCCGGCACGTGGACGGGCGCCCGGCCGATCCGGGCGCGGCGGTCACCGCGCTGGAGATGCTGGCCTACAACGATCTGTCGCTGTGGGTGAAAAGCGGTGTGCAGTGGGGACTTTTCGGTGGCGCAGTCGAGAACCTCGGCACAGATAGGCATCGCGGCTACATCGACGATCTGGTCTCGCTGCGACTGCTGGGCTGCTTCGCCATGACCGAGACCGGGCACGGCAGCGATGTCGCGAATCTGGAGACCACCGCCACCTACGACCCGGCCACCCAGGAGTTCGTGGTGCACAGCCCGACTCCGTCCGCGCGCAAGGACTACATCGGCGGCGCGGCCGAACATGCCCGCATGGCAGCGGTTTTCGCGCAGTTGATCACCGGCGGCGAGAGCCAGGGCGTGCACTGCTTCCTGGTGCCCATCCGCGACGAGGCGGGCAGCGACCTGCCCGGCGTGACCACCTCCGACTGCGGCCTCAAGGGCGGGCTGCTCGGCGTCGACAATGGCCGAATCGTGTTCGACCAGGTGCGAATTCCGCGCGAGAACCTGCTCAACCGGTACGCCGATGTCGCGCCGGACGGCACCTATTCCTCCGAGATCTCGAACCCGAGCCGACGCTTCTTCACCACCCTGGGCACCCTGGTGCGCGGGCGGGTCAGCGTCGGCGGCGCGGCCGCCGCGGCCGCGCGGGTCGCGCTGTCCATCGCGGTGCGCTACGCCGAACAGCGCCGCCAGTTCGCCGATCCCGACACCGGCGAGGAGACGCTGCTGCTGGACTACCGCAGCCATCAGCGCCGCCTGCTGCCGCTCGTAGCCCGTTCCTACGCACTGGCTTTCGCGCAGAACGACCTGGTGCGCCGCATGCATCTGGTGCAGACGGGCCAGGATCTGGATCCGCGCGCCCAGCGTGCGCTGGAGAATCGCGCGGCCGGTCTCAAGGTGGCCCAGACCCGGCACGCCACCGCGGCCATCCAGGAGTGCCGCGAAGCCTGCGGCGGCGCTGGCTATCTCACCGAGAACCGGCTGGTCACCCTAAAAGGCGACACCGATGTCTTCACCACCTTCGAGGGTGACAACGTGGTCCTCACCCAGCTGGTAGCCAAAGACTTGCTGACTGCCTATGCGGAGGAGGTTCGCGATCTCGCCGCACTGGGCTGGGTGCGCTTCGCCGCCACCACCGCCCGCGATGTGGTGCGCGAGCGTTCCGGTGTGCGGCAGATGATCCAGCGGCTGCGTGACCGCGGCGACGAGACCGTGGACGAGGCCGACCTCTCCCGCCGCTCGGTGCAGCTGCAGCTCTTCGCCGACCGTGAGGACTACATGGTCCGCACCGCGGCGCACCGCCTGCGCGCCCGCGCCAAGGAGACCGGTCCGTTCGAGGCGTTCAACAATGCCCAGGACCACATCCTCGCCGCCGGCACCGCCCACATCGAGCGAATGGTGCTGGAGGCCTTCATCGATGGCATCGCCGATATCGAGGACCCCGACGCGCGTGCCCTGGCCGATTCCGTCTGCGACCTCTACGTCTACTGGACCATCGAGCAGAACCAGGCCTGGTACATCATGCACCGCTTCATGTCGGTCGAGCGGGCCAAGGCCGTCCGCCGCGGCGTCAACGAACTCGTCGACCGCCTGCGCCCCCAAGCCCTCACCCTCATCGAGGGCCTCGGTGTCCCCGAGGGCATGCTCCGCGCCGCCATGCTGGACTGACCCGCGCGGCCGTTCACACTGAACCTTATTGCCGCCGTGCATCGTTGAGAGGTTGACCACACGCACATCTACTACATGCCGTCGTACCCCAAGATGTGATCGATATCGTCCCCGCGCGAGCGGGGGATCGCAATGCCGCGAGGGGGAGTCATGATCTCGGTACGCGTCCGATCGCACGATGGCGAGGCCACGCGATGATCGATCGGCTGATCACACCGGCGCTGCGGACGCCGAAACTGGTGCTGGCGCTGGTGGGGATCGCGTTCGTGCTGTGCGGGGCGCTGGGCTCGCAGGCGGCGGCGCGGCTGTCCAACGGCGGGTTCGTGTCCACGGAGTCGGAGTCCGCCAAAGTCGCCGACATTCTGGAACGCGACTACGGCATGTCGGGGATGCAGTTGGTGCTGACGGTCGAATCGCCCGGCGGCGCTTCGGGTCCGGCCGCGACCGCCCGCGGCAAGGAGATCGCCCAGCAGCTGAAGGGAGACTCGCGGATCTCCCGGGCGGTCTCGCCGTGGACCGATCCGATGCTGAGCAAGGCGCTGCTGAGCACGGACGGCGAGATCGGGCTCATCGTGGCCACCGTGCGCGGTGACGAGAACTCCGCGCCCGGCATCGCCCACGATCTGGCATCCGAATTCACCGGCAGCCGTGACGATGTCACCGTGCGCGCCGGTGGGCAGGCCATGGTGTGGCGCGATACCGGGCAGCAGACCCAGAAGGATCTGGCCGTCGCCGAGGCCATCGCGCTGCCGCTGACCTTCCTGCTGCTGGTGTGGTTCCTGAGAAGCCTTGTCGCGGCGGTCATTCCGTTCGTCACCGGAGTGGTCGCCATCGCGGGGGCCAGCGCGGTGCTGTACGTCATGACCTATGCGGTCGAGCTGTCGGTGTTCGCGCTCAATATCACCACCGCCATCGGCCTCGCCCTGGCCATCGACTACTCGCTGCTGATCATCGGACGCTACCGCGAGGAGATCGCGCGGGGGAGCGACCGCACCGCGGCCCTGACCGTGGCCATGAAGCGCGGCGGCCGCGCGGTCGCGTTCTCAGGCAGCACCGTCGGCATCGCGCTGATCGGAATGCTGTTCTTCCCCATGGCCTTCCTGCGCTCGCTGGCCTCGGCCGGGCTCGCGGTGGTGGCCCTGTCCATCCTGCTGACCCTGACCATGGTGCCCGCCCTGCTCATGCTGCTGGGCGACCGCATCAACCGGAGACCGTTGCGGGAGGCCGCACCCGTCGACCGGAGCCCGCTGTACCGGATGTCGCGCCGTGTGCAGCGGCGGCCCGCGCTGTACGCCCTGCCGATCCTGGCCCTGCTCCTGCTGCTGGGCTCACCGATCGTCGGCTTGAAGCTGGGCCTGCCCGACGACCGGGTACTGCCCGGCACGCTGGAATCCCGTCAGGTGGGTGATGTGCTGCGAGATCGGTTCGACGACAACGCGACCGGGACCGTACAGATCATTGTGAGCGGCCTGCGGAACGACACGGTCGCCTATGCGGCCGAGTTGTCGAAGGTGGCCGATGTCGACGCGGTCATCGGTCACGCGGGCACCTTCCGCAATGGCCAACTGGTCGGCCCGGGGGATCCCAATGCGGCCGGGCTGGACTCCGTGCATCTGTCCGTCGCCACTCGACTCGATCCGTATTCGCAAGCGGCGCAAGAGCAATTGGACGCCTTACGTGCCGTGGCGGCGCCCGCCCCGGTGCTCTTCGGCGGCCTCGCCCAGCAGACCGAGGACGCCGGGCAGGGCATCGCCCAGGGCTTCCCGAAGGCCGTCGCGTGGATCGCCATCGTCACCTTCGTGCTGCTGCTCCTGCTCACCGGCAGTGTGGTGCTGCCGCTGAAAGCCCTGGTGCTCAACACACTCTCACTGGCGGCGACCTTCGGCGCACTCGTCTGGATCTTCCAGTGGGGCCATCTCGGCGGCCTGGGCACCCAAGCCACCGGATACACCATCGCCACCCTGCCGGTCCTGCTGTTCTGCGTGGCCTTCGGTCTGTCCATGGACTACGAGGTGTTCCTGCTGGCCCGCTTCACCGAGGAATGGGAGCAGTCCGCGAAGACCCGCGCCGACAACGACACCGCCGTGGCGCTGGGTATCGCGCGCTCGGGCCGCATCGTCACCGCCGCGGCCCTGCTCATGGCCGTGGTCTTCGCGGGCATCGCCGCCAGCGGCGTCACCATGAACCGCATGCTCGGCCTGGGCCTGGCGCTGGCCGTGCTCATGGACGCCACCCTGGTCCGCATGGTGCTGGTGCCCGCCTTCATGCGCGTCATGGGCACCGCCAACTGGTGGGCCCCCGCCCGCTCGCGCCGGCTCCTGGAACGAGCCGCCCTGCGAGAGTGACACCTGCCCTGCGAGAGTGACGCAGGGAGCGTCGCTATCGTGCAGGCGTGACCAGATCGACCACCCCCGCCCCGGCGCAGCCCGGCACCTGGCCCCGTCGCGCCGCCCTGCCCGCCCTCGTGCTGGCGGGAGTGGTCGTCACTCTGCTTGTGCCGCTGTCGTTTCCGTCCGGCGGCGGATCGACGAGCGTGGACCTGAGCCTGGAGCGCCACATCCACTCGGCCCTGGACGCGCACCGGTGGATGTACTCGGCGCTGATCTTCCCGAGCAACAGCTACGTCGTCCTGCCGCTGCTGCTCGCGTCCGCCGCCTGGTTCGCCTATCGGCGGCAGTGGTGGCAGGCGGGCTTCGCGCTGATCGCGCCCGAGCTGGTGGTGGCGGTGAATACCTTTGCGCTGAAGCCGTTCTGGGGCCGTGAGCTCCAGCACTACCTGGCCTATCCCAGCGGCCACACGGTCCAGCTGGTGGCCGTCGTGACCGCCTTCGCCTTGGTGAGCGAATCTCCGCGCGTCCGTACGGTCACCACCATCGTCATGATCGTGGTGCTCCCGGCCGTCATGATCGGCATGGTGGGCTTCGGATACCACCATCCGACCGATGTTCTGGGCGGAACGGCGGCCGCCGTCGCACTCGTGACAGCGCTGTATCTGCCGTTCCGCTACTTCACGGCTACGCCTGCGGCAGTATCGATTTCACGCTGAGCTAGAGCGTCGACCACGCCAGCGCGAGGACGAACCAGATTCCCCACGCCAGTGCGACGATGAACCCCAGCGTCAGCATCACCCGCATGAACCCGCGCCCCACCTCGACCCGGTCGCCGGTGCGCGGGTAGAGCTTGCGCGGGCTGAACCACGGCTCCGGAATGTGGATGCCGTGCCCGGCCATCGCGGCCTCGCGCTCGAGCCGCGCCTGCTCCTCCGCGAACGCCTCGGCCTGGGCCTGCTGCGGCCCGCCGTGCCACAGCGTCACGTCCACCGGACCCAGGAAACCCTCGTTGAGCAGGTCCTGCGGCGCGGGCAGATACGGCAGGATGCCCAGGCCGCGGAACGCCCACGCCACATCGTTGGCCGACCATTGCGGCCGCCCGCGCGAGAGCAGGCTGGTGAAGTGGTCGCGCAGCGCCCGCTCGTCGCCCAGCAGCACCTGGAAGCTGGGATCGCTCCACAGCTGCTTGACCCGCAGATTCGACCCGGGCGGCGGCACCACCAGCACGATGCCGTGGATGACGCGCTGCCCGAGTCCGCGCTCGGCCAGCCAGTTCTGCAGTGCGAAGGTGTGATCGCGGGACTTGTCCAGCGGGGTGCGCTTGTCGCCGCCCTCGAAGCCGATGATCCGGTCGCCGACCCGCCACGGGCCGTTGACCGGCACCTCGAGCTCACCGTCGAGCTTCTCCGACAGCGCCTCGGCCTCGATCACCACGCAGCTGGTGGGCGTCCACACCACCGCGTCGAAGGGATGCAGCCGATCACCGTGGAACAGACTGCAATTCACGGTCGCGACACCCTTGGGATCGGTGGTGCCCTTCCAGGTGCGCAGCCAATCGATGAGCACCTTCTCGGCGTGGGTGCCGGCGGCGTTCTGCACTCGGACGAGCATCGGCTCTCACCTTCCTCGTCGAATCGATACCGGGAATGGTACGGGCACAACGCCCCAAACTACCGCCGGGCACGCCGCCGCGCTCGGTTCGTGGGGACTCCGGATGTCAGTTCACGGGCAGGGCCGGATCGGTGGGGTATTCGGTCGGGAAGATGGGCAGCCGCAACGCGCCGGGCGCGAAGTCCGGCACCACCGCGTGCTTGGGCGCGACCGGGTTGATGCGCCGGTACGGCGCGCCCAGCTCCGGACGGGTGTCGGCCTCGTTTCGGTTGGGCCAGAACGCCATTGCGCGCTCGGCCTGCGCGGTGATGGTCAGCGACGGGTTCACGCCCAGATTCGCCGTCACCGCCGAGCCGTCGGCGATGTGCAGCCCCGGATGCCCGAACACGCGCTGATACGGGTCCACCACACCGCTTTCCGGCCCCTCGCCGATCACGCAGCCGCCGATGTAGTGCGCGGTGGCCGGGATGTTGAAGACGTCCATGGCCAGCATCTGCACATCCCCGTCGACCTTCTCCCCGAACCGCCGCCCGACCTCGTGCGCGAGGGGGATCCAGGTCGGATTCGGCTTGCCCGTGCCCTGTTTGGTCTTGAGCTGCCCCCACCGCCGGAACGAGGTCAGCGAGTTGTCCAGGGACTGCATGACCAGCAGGATGACCGACTTCTCCGAGGCCCGGCGCGCATTGAGGCTGCGCGCGAACACCACCGGATGCAGCACCATTGCCAGCAGGAACCGCAGGAACCGGAACGCGCCGCCGTCGACCAGCGGCACCGACAGCGGGAACAGGCCGTTCTGGCCCTTGCCGTAGTGGCAGACCTCGATATGGGTGTCGGGTTCGGGATGGATCGAGGAGGTGATGGCGATGCCCTCGGCGAAATCGTCGCGCGCCTTGCTCACCACGTTGAGGATGGCCTCGGAGTTCGAGCGGGTCAGCTCACCCAGCCGCGGTGACAGATTCGGCAGCACGTTCTCGTCGCGCATCTTGTGCAGCAGCTTCTGGGTGCCCAGCGCCGCCGCCGCGAACACCACCTGCTCGGCGGTGAACACCTTGCGCCCCTTGCGAACCCAGCGATCCGAACGCTGCGTCTCGATGGCGTACCCGCCGCCGGTCATGGGCCGCACCTTGGTGGCGGTGGTCAGCTCGAACACGTGCGCACCGGCCTGCTCGGCCAGGTACAGGTAGTTCTTGGGCGTGGTGTTCTTGGCGTTGTGCGGGCAGCCGGTGAAACAGCGCGCACAGTGGATGCAGCCGCTGCGCCGGGGCCCGGCCCCGCCGAAGTACGGGTCGTCCACCTCGACACCCGGCTCGGCCTCGTTGAAGAACACGCCCACATTGGTGGCGTGGAAGGTGTCGGCGACCCCGAGATCCTCTGCCACCGAACGGATCACGTCATCGGCGGGGGTCATGCGCGGATTCGGCGCGACACCCAGCATGCGCTGCGCCTGGTCGTAATAGGGC
The DNA here is from genome assembly GCF_041154655.1 of Nocardia sp. JMUB6875. Lineage (NCBI taxonomy): Bacteria > Bacillati > Actinomycetota > Actinomycetes > Mycobacteriales > Nocardiaceae > Nocardia > Nocardia sp. JMUB6875. The sequence goes on along the minus strand of NZ_BAAFGR010000057.1, from coordinate 26,474 downwards.
GCGAGCTCCGCGCGCCAGTCGGTGATATGAGCCCACTGCTTGTCGCTGTAGAACGCCGGCAGCGGCTCGTAGAGCGTGTTCCCGTAGATCAGCGATCCGCCGCCCACCCCCGAGGCGGAGAACACCGCGCACTTGCCCAGCACGCTGATCCGCTGCGTCCCGGTCAGCCCGAGCCGCGGCGCCCAGATCGATTTGCGCACATTCCAGTTCGTCTTGGGAATGTCCTCGGCGTTCCACCGGCGGCCGGATTCGAGCACGGCCACCCGGTAGCCCTTCTCGGTCAGGCGCAGCGCCGAAACGCTCCCCCCGAATCCTGAACCGATAACGACGACGTCGTAGTCGAAGTCGGGCATGGTCTTTCCTCTCCCTGCAACCCCTGGATGAGAAGGATCGGGTCTGATTCTCTCACCTGCGTATGGCGCAGACCATATCTGTTCGGTGCGGGGGTGGCCAGGCGGCGTGCCCGGATGGAGATGCCGCGGTGATTGCGGTAAGACCGGTCTGTGACTACCGAGCGGAACGCCGAACCGGTCTACAGCGACCGGATATTCACCGTGCCCAACGTGCTGAGCGTGATACGGCTGATCGGCGTCCCCGTCTTCCTGTGGCTGCTTCTGGTCGAGAAGGCCGACGGCTGGGCCTTCACCCTGCTCGTTCTCAGCGGTATCACCGACTGGCTCGACGGCAAGCTGGCGCGGCTGCTGGACCAATCGTCCAGATTGGGCGCCCTGCTCGATCCGCTGGTGGACCGCCTCTACCTGCTGGCGACCCTGGGCGGCTTCCTGATTCGCGGCATTCTGCCCTGGTGGGTGGTGCTCATCCTGGTCGGCCGCGACGCCATCCTGACGGTCACCCTCGGCATCTACAAACGCCGCGACCTGCCCCCGCCGGACGTCATCTACCTGGGCAAGGCCGCCACCTTCGCCCTCATGTCCGCTTTGCCGTGGTTGCTGGCGGGTCAGATGGACTGGGCCGCCGCGGGTTTCGGCCGCGCCTTCGGTGGGGCATTCTTGGTCTGGGGCACGGCGGTCTACGTCTGGACCGGAATCCTCTACGTCGGCAAGGCCGTCGCCGTGGCCCGAGCGATCCCGCCCGCGGGCCCGAGCGATACCGCCCGTGCCACACCATGATCACTCCCGATAGGGTGTGCCCGACGGATCGACGACGATCCCGAGAGGAACGCCCGTTGAAAGGACACTGCCTGTGACCGCAGTACCCGAGGATTTGCGCTACTCCGAAGAACACGAGTGGGTGAGCAAAGTGGGTCCGACCCGGGTGCGGGTCGGGATCACCGATTACGCGCAGTCGCAGCTCGGTGACGTCGTGTTCGTGCAGCTGCCCGGTGTCGACTCCGATGTCGCGCTCGGTGACAGCATCGCCGAGATCGAGTCCACCAAGAGCGTGTCCGACATCTACGCCCCGCTCGCCGGGAAAGTCGTTGCGGTGAACGAGGTTCTGGACGCCGAGCCCGAGACCGTGAACTCCGACGCCTACGGCGACGGCTGGCTGTTCGAGATCGAGGCCGACTCCGCCGAGGCGCTCGACGCCGCGCTCGGAAAGCTCCTGGATGCCGCAGGTTATCAAGGAGTTATCGGAGGCTGAAGGAGCCTTCACAGTTCTACCTGCACGGGTACGCCCTGGCAGGGTACGGTCAATGCCAACAGAAGTGCGCGCAGCCGGTGCCCGGATTTTCCGGACCTACCCGAAGCGGGGAGCGGCCGGAGTGCCGCATCGCTGAGGGCACCAATTGCTTGCATGGATTATTCGGTTCGAGGAGGAGAGCAAGGGTGAGCGAGAACAAGGACCCGGGTTACCAGGAGACGGCAGCAGAGACCACTTCGGTGTTCCGCGCCGACTTCCTGAACGAGGTCGACACGTCGCGCACCGAGCAGACCGGCGAGCAGCCGGTACAGGGAGTGGAGGGCCTGCCCGCGGGCGCGGCCCTGCTGGTGGTCAAGCGTGGCCCGAACGCCGGTTCGCGCTTCCTGCTCGACCAGCCGACCACCTCGGCGGGACGCCATCCCGACAGCGACATCTTCCTTGACGATGTCACCGTCAGCCGTCGCCACGCGGAATTCCGCCAGGACGACGACACTTTCCAGGTGGTCGACGTGGGCAGCCTCAACGGCACCTACGTCAATCGGGAGCCGGTGGATTCCTCGGAGCTGCAGAACGGTGACGAGGTCCAGATCGGCAAGTTCCGCCTCGTCTTCCTGACGGGTCCGCGACCGGCGACGAGCGACTCGGCGCTATAGGACCGAGCGGAATGACTGGCGCAGCGCAGTGGACGCGCGGAGGCATGTCGATCGGCTCCGTGCTGGATCTCCTGCGTCCGGATTTTCCGGACATCACCATCTCCAAGATCCGATTCCTGGAATCGGAGGGTCTGATCAGCCCGGAGCGCACGCCCTCGGGGTACCGCCGCTTTCACGTGGCGGACGTCGAGCGCCTGCGCTTCGTGCTGACCGCGCAGCGGGATCAGTACCTGCCCCTGAAGGTGATCAAGGAACAGCTCGAAGCGATCGACAGCGGGGCGGCGACGCTCGGGGTCCGGGAGGCCCGGGCCCGGGCGAACGCCGTGGGAGGGGTCGGGGGCATGCCCGATTCGACAGATGGCCTGGCCGCCAACGGCAATGGCCGCCTGCGGCGGCTGAACGCGGTGCCCGGTGAGGTATCGCCCGAGGAACTCCGGTTCGATCACGAAATCCGGATCACCCGGGCGGATCTGCTCGATCAGGCGGGCATCGACGAGAAGTTCCTGACCGAACTGATCCGCGCCAACCTGATCACCCCCGGCGCGGCAGGCTATTTCGACGGTGACGCGGTCACGCTGGCCCGCACCGCCAAGGCGCTGAGCGAATTCGGTTTGGAGGCAAGGCATCTGCGCGCCTTCAAGCTGGCCGCCGATCGCGAGGCCGCCATGGTCGCACAGATCGCGGCCCCGATCGCCAAGAGCCGCGACGCCGATGCCCGCGCGCGGGCCGAGGAGACGGTGCGCGAGTTGGCGGCATTGTCGCTGACGCTGCACACCTGCCTGGTGAAGACCTCTGTGCGCGCTTCCCTCGGCGGCTGAAATCTTCGCCTAGACTCGGTATTACAGCCGGGGGCTGGCGGCCGGTGTGGATTTGGGAGGCAGTGCGATGAGCGAAATGCGTGTGATCGGCATCCGTGTCGAGCAGCCACAGAATCAGCCCGTGCTGTTGCTCCGTGAAGTCTCCGGTGATCGCTACCTACCGATCTGGATCGGCCAAGCCGAGGCCACCGCGATCGTGCTGGAGCAGGAGGGCGTGACCCCGATCCGCCCGCTCACCCACGATCTGATCAAGATCCTGATCAAGGAGCTCGGCCACACCCTCAAGGAAGTGCGGATCGTGGATCTGCAGGAGGGCACCTTCTACGCCGACCTGGTCTTCGAGAACGACCTACGCATCTCCGCGCGGCCCTCGGATTCGGTGGCCATTGCGCTGCGGGTGGGCTGCCCGATCTATGCCGAGGAGCCGGTGCTCGAGGAGGCCGGACTGGTCATGCCGGACGAGCGCGAGGACGAGGTCGAGAAGTTCAAGGAGTTTCTCGAATCGGTATCTCCCGATGATTTCAAGGCCACGGACAGCTGACCAACTGCTGACCTGGCGATGATCTTGGGCTGAGCTCGAAACGAGACAAATCCGTGTCTCTACCTCAGGTTTAGGGTTAAAAACACGCGGCCCGATCATGCTTGGACGGACCCGATTCTCCCGCAACAATCAGGAGAGTAGCCTCGATTGATAGGCCAACGCTCCAGAGTCGATTGACAGAGCCCAGCCCTGATAGGCAAGCAGTAAGGGAGTAGTCAGTGGGAGATCAACCGCAACCTCAGGATGTGGTGCAGCCAGGGCTGTTCCCCGATGACACGGTGCCGGACGAACTGGTCGGATACCGCGTGCCCAGCGCTTGCCAGGTGGCCGGGATCACCTACCGCCAGCTCGATTACTGGGCCCGCACCGGACTGGTCGTCCCGTCCATCCGCAGTGCCACCGGATCCGGCAGCCAGCGCCTCTACTCGTTCAAGGACATCCTGGTCCTGAAGATCGTCAAGCGCCTGCTCGACGCCGGTATCTCGCTGCAGAACATCCGCATCGCCGTGGACCATCTGCGCAGCCGCGGGGTCGAGGACCTCGCCGGCATCACCCTCTTCTCCGACGGCACCACCGTCTACGAGTGCTCCTCCGCCGAGGAAGTGGTCGATTTACTGCAGGGCGGACAGGGCGTTTTCGGCATCGCGGTCAGCGGTGCGATGCGCGAATTGACCGGGGCCATCGCCAACTTCCCGGCCGAGCGCGCCGAAGCGGGCTCCACCTCGGATCGCCCCGAGGACGAGCTGTCCTTCCGCCGCAAGGCCCGGATGAGCAAGACCGGCTAGACATCCGTTTTTCGATGCGCGTCGTCCGTTGGGCGGCGCGCATTTTCGTTGTCCGGGTGGGCTCGCGATGTGAAACGCAGCCCAGGCAACATTGCCGTAACTTGACGCCCTTTAAACTGGCGAGTGCGTCGCAGCCGTGCGGGAGAGTTCCGGGGGTAGCCTCGGACGCCGAAGGAGCAGCACCTCCCCGTCAATCTCTCAGGCACAAGGGACCGTGCGGAGTTTCGACGCCTCTGGAAAGCGGTGGCCGCGCGTCACCCGCCCATGGTGAAAGGTCAACGGCCGCAAGGCCGGGGTCCGAATCTCTCAGGCATCGAGGACAGAGGGGGAGGGCAGACGAAGCATCGGCCCTCGGGTCGATACCCGCCCACCCCTTGGAGCAGCCGTGATCTGGACTCGATCCTTCGCCGACCGCCACATCGGCCCCGACAGCGGTGAGACCGGCCGCATTCTGGAGACCGTGGGCGTGGAGTCGCTGGACGAACTCGCCACCAAGGCCGTGCCCGCCAGCATTCTGGACGCGCCCGCCGGCAATGGCCTCGACGCGCTGCCCCCGGCGCTCTCGGAGCACGAGGCCCTGGCCGAGCTTGCGGCGCTGGCCGATTCGAACACCGTGGCCACCTCCATGATCGGGCTGGGCTACTACGACACCCTCACCCCGCCGGTGCTGCTGCGCAATCTCGTCGAGAACCCGGCCTGGTACACCGCGTACACGCCCTACCAGCCGGAGATCAGCCAGGGCCGGCTCGAGGCGCTGCTGAACTTCCAGACCATGGTCGCGGATCTGACCGCCATGGAGGTGGCCAACGCGTCCATGCTGGACGAGGCCACCGCGGCGGCCGAGGCCATGACCCTGCTGCAGCGGGCCAACCGCAAGAGCAAGTCGCAGCGGCTGCTCATCGACACCGACCTCTTCCCGCAGACCCGGACGCTGCTGTATACGCGCGCCGAGCCGCTGGGCATCGAGATCGTTGAGGCGAACCTGGCCGATGACGCGCTGCCCGAGGGCGACTTCTTCGGCGTGATCGTGCAGCAGCCGGGCGCGTCCGGGCGGATCGTGGACTGGGCTCCGGTCATCGAGGCCGCGCACGCGCGGGGCGCGCTGGTCGCGGTCGGCGCGGATCTGCTTGCGCTGACACTGATTACGCCGCCGGGGGAGCAGGGCGCGGACGCCTGCTTCGGCACCACACAGCGCTTCGGTGTGCCGCTGGGCTACGGCGGGCCGCACGCCGGATACCTCGCGGTGCATTCCGCGCACGCGCGCCAGCTGCCGGGCCGACTGGTCGGCGTGTCGGTGGACGCGGACGGGAGCCTGGCCTACCGGCTCGCGCTGCAGACCCGTGAGCAGCACATTCGCCGTGAGAAGGCGACATCGAACATCTGTACCGCGCAGGTGCTGCTGGCGATTCTGGCCGCCATGTACGCCTCCTACCACGGCGCCGACGGGCTGCGCTCGCTGGCGCGGCGGGTGCACGGGCACGCGCAGTGGCTGGCCGCCGGGCTCGGCGACGCGGTCGTGCACCAGACCTTCTTCGACACCGTGCTGGTGAACGTGCCCGGCGGCGCCGAAGCCATTGTGACCAAGGCGAAGGGGCACGGGATCAACCTGCGGCTCGTCGACGCCGATCACGTCGCCATCGCGTGTGACGAGGTCACCACCGACACCCATGTGGTCGCGGTGCTGGACTGCTTCGGCGCGGAGATCCCGGTCGGGCCGGAAGGCGCACTCTTCCACGGCAAGCAGCGCCCGCACATCGAGGTCCGCACCTCGGAGTTCCTGACCGCCCCGGCGTTCACCAAGTACCGCACCGAGACCGCCATGCTGCGCTACCTGCGCGCGCTCTCGGACAAGGACATCGCCTTGGACCGCAGCATGATTCCGCTGGGGTCGTGCACCATGAAGCTGAACGCGGCCGCGGAGATGGAGTCCATCACCTGGCCCGGCTTCAACCGGGTGCACCCGTACGCGCCGGTCGAGGACGCGCCGGGCCTGATCAAGCTGATCACCGATCTCGAGGGCTGGCTGTGCGCGGTCACCGGCTACGACCGGGTCTCGTTGCAGCCCAACGCCGGTAGCCAGGGCGAGTACGCGGGCCTGCTGGCGATTCGCCGCTACCACCTGGATCGCGGTGACTCGCACCGGGATACGTGCCTGATCCCCGCCAGCGCGCACGGCACCAACGCCGCCTCCGCGGCCATGGTCGGCATGCGGGTGGAGGTCGTCAAGACCAGCCCCAACGGCGATATCGACCTCGACGACCTGCGCGCCAAGATCGCCGACCACGCCGAGCGGCTGGCCTGCATCATGATCACCTACCCGTCCACGCACGGCGTGTACGAGCACGAGGTGGCCGAGCTGTGCGGGCTGGTGCACGAGGCGGGCGGCCAGGTGTACGTGGACGGCGCGAACCTCAACGCCCTTGTCGGACTGGCGCGTCCGGGCAAGTTCGGCGGCGATGTCAGCCACCTGAACCTGCACAAGACCTTCTGCATCCCGCACGGCGGCGGCGGTCCGGGCGTCGGCCCGGTCGCGGTGCGCGAGCACCTGGCCAAGTACCTGCCGGGCGATCCACTGGAGCAGGGTTCGCACGCGGTGTCGGCCGCCAAGTACGGCTCGGCCTCGATCCTCCCGATCACCTGGGCCTACATCCGCATGATGGGCGCCGACGGCCTGCGCCGCGCCACCCTCACCGCCATCGCCTCGGCCAATTACATTGCCCGCAAGCTGGATCCGCACTTCCCGGTGCTCTACACCGGCGACAACGGCATGGTCGCCCACGAGTGCATCCTGGACCTGCGCGAGATCACCAAGCAGACCGGCGTCACCGTCGACGATGTGGCAAAGCGCCTGGCCGACTACGGCTTCCACGCCCCGACCATGAGCTTCCCGGTCGCCGGCACCCTCATGGTGGAACCCACCGAGAGCGAAAACCTCGAAGAGCTGGACGCTTTCATCGAGGCCATGATCGCCATCAAGGGCGAGATCGACCAGGTCGCCGCCGGTGTCTGGCCGGTCGACGACAACCCGCTGCGCGGCGCCCCGCACACCGCGGAATGCCTTGTCGGCGAATGGAACCACCCCTACAGCCGCGAAAAGGCCGTCTACCCGCAGGGTGTCAAGCACGCCCGCGCCAAGGTGTGGCCGTCCGTGCGCCGCATCGACGGCGCGTACGGCGACCGCAACCTGGTCTGCTCCTGCCCGCCGCTGGACGCCTACGCGGAGTGATCGCCTGAGCGTCGAACGACCAAGCGCCCCATCGGTTCTGCCGGTGGGGCGCTCGTTGTTTCGCCGGTGGGGCGCTAGGCCTGCCCGGTCTCGAACCGGCTGACCTTGCCGCCCTCGACGACGAACCGCCACGCGGTGCGCATCGCGCCCCAGGTGTCATTGCGATAGTCGGCGATCAGGCCGAGGCCGTCGGCGGTCTGCGACTCGATATCCATATGCCCGTTCGAGGAGAAGATCTCCCGCTCGGTCCAGTCGTCGACATTGCGATCCGAACCGTCGTCGGACATCGTCGCCCCGGGCGCGAGAACCGCGGCGAAGGCGGCCCGGTCGCCGGTGTTGAGCGCTTCGACAAAGGCCCGTACGGCCGGGTTGGTCAGCTTTTCGATGGCGATGCTCATGAACTCACTCCCTTGCGTCGGCGGGGGAACGATCTCACTCGATACGAAGCATGATCGCACCGGCGCGTCGGCGGCCGATCACGCGGCATCGCCTCACGGCTGCCGGTCGGCCCAGGCCGGGGGAAGAATCTCGCAGGACACGTCGGCGATCTCGTTTAGGCGGGAGGAGGTCACGCCCATGCGGCTCAGTTGGATGAGGCCCTGGGTGGTCATGATGATGTTGGCGCTCAGGGCCGAGAGCAGGGATTCGTCTACCGGGCCTGCGGTGGCCATGGGCGTGCGGAGGCGGTTGGCTACGCCGGTTTCCATGGCGGCGGTGGTGCGCTCGCCGATGGCGGCGACCTCGGGGATGCGGGTGCCCAGGTGGGCGATGCTGTTGATCATGAGGCAGCCGCGGCGGTCCGGGTGGGCGGCGCAGTCGTCGATGACGGCCTGGCAGAGGGTGCGGACGGCGGAGCGGGCGGAGCCGGGGGCGGATTCGATGACCTCGCGGACGAATCGGGCGCGTTGGTCGCAGTAGCGTTGGAAGGCGGCGAGGAACAGGCCGCGCTTGTTGCCGTAGGCGCCGTAGAGGCTGCCGTTGCCGATGCCGGTCGCGCGGGAGACGTCCTCGACCGAGGTGGTGTCGAAGCCCCGGGCCCAGAAGAGCTCGATCGCGGCGTCGAGCAAGGTCTGCTCGTCGAACTGCCGTGGTCTGCCCATGGGGATCACCGTATCAATATGCGATCTCGCGCACTTCTCTTGTTCTGGAGGCGCGCCTCCAGAATACTCGTGGATATGTCACCCATATCTTCCGATTCGACCCGCCGCCGGGTGGGGATCCTCGTCTTCGACGGCGTGAAGATGCTCGACTTCGCCGGTCCCGCCGAGGTTTTCATGGAGGCCAATCAGGCGGTGCACGGCTACGAGGTGGTGTTGCTCTCACCCGACGGGCGCGAGGTGCAGACCTCGATCGGGGCGCGGGTGGCGGTGGCGGGGTCCGCGGCCGAGGCCGGGCGGTTCGACACCGTGGTGATTCCGGGCAGCGAGCTGCCGTCCTCGGTGTTCGTGACGCCGGAGGTGCTCGCGGCGGCCCGGCAGCTGTCCGCGCGCACGCGGCGACTGGTGTCGATCTGCAGTGGGACGGCGATCCTGGCCGAGCTCGGGCTGCTCGACGGGCGGCGGGTGACCACGCATTGGAAGTTCGCGCCGGATCTGGCCCGCCGATTCCCGGCGGTCGAGGTGGACGCCGACGCGATCTTCGTGCGGGACGGGAACCTGTACAGCTCGGCCGGTGTCGCGGCGGGGGTGGATCTGGCGCTCGCGCTGGTCGAGGAGGATCACGGCGCGGATGTCGCGCGGCGCACGGCCCAGCTGCTGGTTGTGTACATGCAGCGGGCGGGCGGCCAGTCGCAGTTCTCGGCCTCGCTGGCCGGGCCGGTGCCGCGAAGTTCGCTGGTGCGCAGGGTCGTCGATCTGATCTGCGCGGATCCGGCCTTCCCTCATACGGTTCAGACCCTGGCCGCGCACGCGCGGGTCAGCGTGCGCCACCTGACCCGGCTGTTCCGGTCCGAACTGGAGCGGTCCCCGGCCGAATACGTGGCCTTCATCCGCTTCGGCGTCGCCCGCGACCTGCTGCACAACGGCGCGTCGGTAACCGAGGCGGCGATGGCCGCCGGCTTCGGCAGCAGCGAGGCGCTGCGCCGGACTTTCATCGCGCGCCTGGGCATTTCGCCGCGGGCGTATCAGCAGCGCTTCCGGACCACCGGGTCGGCGAGCTGGGCGGACGGGCCGGAAGCCCCCATTGCTGCCGTGTCCTGAATCGTGGACTTCACGGCCCGTACGGCGGGGCACGGCGAGATGTTTCCGGATGAAACTGAATCCGCGGCACCACACCTGACTTCCGGTGTCGCGGAAAGGATTCGATCCCCTATGACGACCACCCCGACCGTGGTGCTGGTGCACGGCGCCTTCGCCGACTCCTCCAGCTACAACGGCGTCATCGAAATTCTGGCCGCCGAGGCCATCCCGGTGCTCGCCGCCGCTAACCCCTTGCGCGGCCTCACGTCCGACGCCGCCTACATCGCCTCCGTCGTGGACAGCATCGACGGCCCGGTGGTGCTGGCCGGGCATTCCTACGGCGGCAGCGTCATCAGCGTTGCCGCACAGGGAAAATCGCAGGTCAAGGCGCTGGTCTACCTCGCAGCCTTCATTCCGGCGGCCGGTGAGAGCGCGCTGGAATTGACCGACAAGTTCCCGGGCTCGACCCTCGGCCCGACCACGCGCCCCGCCTCCTACCCCGCGGCCGACGGCACCGAGGCCACCGAGCTCTACATCCGCCGAGACGAATTCCCGCAGCAGTTCGCCGGAGATGTTCCCGCGCCCATCGCTGCCACCATGGCGGTGACCCAGCGCCCCGTCGCCCTGGCCGCCCTCCAGGAACCGGCCGCGGCCGCCGCCTGGACGACCATTCCGTCCTTCGCGCTGCTCACCACGGAGGACAAGAACATCCCTGTGGAGGCCCAGCGCTTCATGGCCGAGCGCGCGGGAGCCGACACCACCGAGGTCGCCGCCTCGCACGCGGTCACGGTGTCACGTCCCGACGCGGCCGCCGAGGTGATCCTGCGCGCGGTGCGCGGGATCGGTTGAGCAGGGCCGCCGGGATGGCCAGGATCGCGAGCGATACGGCGGCGAGGAGGAGATAGCCGCCGAGGGCGTAGCCCGCGGTGGATGCCAGTGTGGCCAAGGCGGATCCGCCCCACACCCGTGATTCGACGGCTCCCTGGATGTGCATGCGTTCGGTCTCGGGGAGGTTGCCCGCCAGCAGGTTGCTGGCTCCGATGTAGGCGAGGTTCCAGGCGTAGCCGAGCAGGAACAGGTCGATGGCGAGCAGGGGGCCGCCGAGGGCGCCCGCCACGGTGGCCCCCGCAGCCGAGATCGCCAGTAGTGCAAGGCCGGTCACGATCAGCGGACGGCCGCCGAAGCGGTCGCACAGCAGCCCGGACAGGGGTGCCAGGGCGAACATGCCGAAGGTGTGTGCGGAGATCATCACGCCGACGATGTGCAGGCCGTGGCCGTGCTCGTGGATGGCGAGCGGCGCGGCGGTCATGATCGTGGTCATGACCACCTGCGCGGCCAGCATGGCGGTCAGGGCCAGCCGCATGGGCGGGCGACGGGTCGGGAAATCCGTTGGGGCGGTGGATGTGTCGCGGCGCAGGGTGGTCGCGGTGAGGGCCGCGAGCGTCACGGAGACCGCGCCGAGCAGGAAGACGGCCGTCTGCGCGGGACGGTCCACCGCCACCGCTGCCGCCGACAGCGGGGCCAGCAGGAGCGGACCGCCCACCGCCCCAATGGTTCCCGCCCACACGACCACCGACAGCAGCGCACCCGGCCGTCCCGGCCGCAGGTCGGCGGCCGCGTACCGGGACAACTGAGCCGCCGCATTGCCGACGCCCAGCAGCACCATGCCGACGATCAGCAACCACACCGTCACCGCCGACAGCACCGCGCACAGCCCACCGGCCACGCCGACGGTGTATCCGCTCACCAGACCCGCCCGCCGACCCCGGCGCGCCATGACCGCCGTCAATCCCGATGCCCCGAGCGCGGTTCCGAGCACACCGGCCGCGCTCGGTAACCCCGACCAGGCCGGGCCCAGCGCGTCGGCGGCCACCAGGGTGCCCATCGTGGAGGCGGTCACCATGGTCAGGCTCATTGCCGCGGCGCCCAGGAACAGCGCCACCAGCCACCGGCGTTTGAGCACCGGCTCGGTCTCGATTGCGGTCATGAGAAAACGCTAGAAGCCGTGCGGGTGGCAAAGAATATGATGGTCAAGGAGATTCGGCCGCTCCGGTTGCCGATCGCAAGGCGTTCGGAAGGAATCGGTTTGCACGCGAACAAACCCCTGGACGAGACCGACTGGAACATCCTCGCCGAACTCCAAGCCGACGCCCGCCTCTCGTACAACGAACTGGCCCGCCGCGTCCACCTCTCCGCCCCCGCCGTGGCCGATCGGGTACGCCGCCTCGAGGAGTCGGGCGTGATCGCCGGTTACGAGGCCCGCGTCGATCCCCGGCGCACCGGCCTGCCCGTCCTCGCCTTCATCCAATTACGTTGCGCCCTGGGCAAATGCCTGCTGAAAACCAGCACCGCCGAGGACTATCCCGAGGTCGTCGAGGTCCACAAGCTCAGCGGCAGCCACTGCACCCTGCTCAAGGTCCGCGCCGCCACCCTCCAGCATTTCGAGGGCCTGGCCGAGCGCATCGGCGAACACGGCACCATCGAAACCCACATCGTCCTGTCCACCCAATACGAGACGCGCTCGATCGTCCCCGTCGAAGTGGACCGCCCCGTGAGCAATCCGAGCGGCTGGCCTCAGCGCTGAATCAGGTTCCCGTGGTGCGGGAGCGGATGGCGCGATAGGCGCGGGGGACTGCGGCGAGGACCAAACCGGCGAGGGGATCGGTGAGCGGGCGATCGAGGCGGACCCACATTTCGTATCGATCGATCAGAATGCGGTTCTGCGGCACCACCTGGTAATCGATGGTGCCGATCTGCGCGTTGTCGGCGTCACGGATCGCGAAGCGGGTGGACCAGGAGCCGGGTGCACTGGATCGTGCCCAGAACCCGGTCGTTCTCGTCGCTGAGCGTGAACTTGCTTCTCGCCGACCAGCCCTGGGTGATCTTGCCGAGCCCCGCGATGCGCGCGACGGACTTGAACCGGACGACGCCGTCGGTGATCGTGTGGATCAGCGCGTCGTGCTCGTCCCGAAGTTCGACATTCGAACCGGCGAGCCGTTCCAGCGTTTTCGCCCCGATCGGCACCAGTGATCCGACCGCCGCCCCATCACCGTCGACGATGTCCCACCCGTGATGCTCGATCAGTTCCGCTTTGTGCCGAAACACCAGTACCAGTTCCCGGAGCACCCGCGGATCAACCGAAACCTGCTGTGTCGCTGTGGTTCTCACCGGCAGCGGTTGACTGCGCTCGGTCCACCGATAGCCGTCCCACCACCGGAGAACGCCGCGCTCGGGGTACCAGCCCGCGGGCGGAAGCGGTTGCGTCATGGCCTCAGCGTAGAAATCCCACGCCGCCGCCCCCACCCACCGCAGGGGTGGGAAATCCTCACCCGGACGACTTTTGGGGTGAGCGGATCAGCCGCGCAGGGTGGTGAGAGCGATGTCGAGGAAGTCGCGGAGGAGTTTGTCGGGCTGGCCGGCGGGGAGGACGAGGCAGGTTTCGGACGCGGGGGCGTCGGTGACGAGGCGGTGGACCACGTCGGGGCGGGTGTAGGCGCGGGCGAGGCTGAGGGGGACCACGGACAGGCCCTGTCCGGAGGCGATCAGTTCGAATTTCTCCTCCAGGGAAGCCGTGCGGCGGGTGGAGAAGTCGAGGATCTGTTCGCCGTCGAGGTCGGCCTCGGTGAGGGAGTCGCGCGAGGCGAGCGGATGCGCGGTGGGCATGCAGGCCACCTTGGGATCGAGACCGACGGGGATGGTGCGCATGCCGGTGTCGTCGAAAGGTCGACGGAGGTAGCCGATTTGGGCTCGGCCGTCGCGCAGGGGGCTGTCGCGTTCCCACCAGCGGGCGGGGACGATATCGGTTTCGACGTCGGGATGCAGGCTCGCGAATTCGCGGATGGCCTCGGAGATCCGCAGACCGGGGGAGAAGGCGACCACGAGTCGTCGCGCCCCGCGGTCGGCATGCTGGACGCGCAATACCGCGGCATCGACGGCGGCGAGGATGCTCTGGGCCTCCTCGTAGAGTTGCCTGCCCGCGGCGGTCAGCTCCACGGTGCGGGTCGTGCGCACGAGCAGGGCGCAATCCAGTTCCTGCTCGAAGGCCTTGATCTGGCGGCTCAGCACCGGCTGGGCGATGTAGAGCTTTTCCGCGGCCCGGCCAAAATGGCGGTGCTCGGCCACGGCGGCGAAGTAGCGGAGCTTGCGCAGATCCAGATCCATACCCTCAGGGTATCAATCGATGGAAAGGGTCTTGGACGCCGCGTCGCGGCCTCAGCAGACTCGAAGCATGATCGTCATTACCTCCCCCACCGGTCACATCGGCAGTCAACTGCTCGAGATCCTGCTCGAAAACTCCACTCGCGGTGAGGAATTGCGCGTCATCGTGCGCGATCCCGCGAAACTGCCGGAGGCGGTCCGCTCCCGCGTCGACATCGTCACCGGATCGCACGGTGACGCCGACGTCGTGGACCGGGCCTTCGCCGGCGCGGACGCCGTCTTCTGGCTCGTACCGCCCGACCACTCCGCCCCGAGCCAGGACACCCCGTTCTCCGGATTCACCGCCGCGGCCGCGAAGGCGCTCACCAAACATCGGGTCGCCCACGTCGTCGGCGTCTCGGCGCTGGGCCGCGGCACCCCCGTCGCCGACCGCGCGGGACATGTGACGGCCTCGCTCGCCATGGACGACCTCATTGCGAGCACGGGCGTGGCCTATCGGGCGCTGACGAATCCCACTTTCATGGACAACCTTCTGCGGCAGGCGATTTCGATCCGCGACAACGGCGTGTTCACCGGCACGGTGGCCCCCGACCGTGCCGCGCCGATGGTGGCCACCCGCGATATCGCCGCGGCCGCCGCCCGCCTGCTGATCGACCGCTCCTGGAGCGGAGTGGGCGAGGTGCCGGTGCTGGGACCGGAGGATCTGTCGCCGAATGACCTGGCGCGCACCATGTCCGAGGTACTCGGCCGCCCGATCAGCTACCGATGGGAGTCCCTCGACGACTTCCGTGCCACGCTGACCGCGCGCGGCACCAGCGAGGCGATGGCCACCGCCTTCGTCGACATGATGCGCGCCAAGGAGAACGGCCTCGACGACGGCGTCGTGCGCACCGAAGCGACCAGAAGCCCGACCACCTTCCGGGAGTGGTGCGAGCAGATCCTCGCACCGGCGGTCGGCGCCTGAGCGATCGCCGCCGGCCCGTTCAATAGCGAAGCGCCCCAACGGTTCCGCAACTGTCGGGGCGCTTCCTGCTACGCCGGAATCTAGCTCGACGCGGGCTTGTAGGCCGCGATCGCCCAGATCACCACGACGTCCAGCGCGATGATGAGCAGCGACCAGGCCGGGTAGTACGGAATCCACAGGAAGTTCTCGACGATCGAGAGCGCCGCCAGGATGATGGCGGCGGTGCGGCCCCAGGTGGTGCCCATGAGCAGTCCGATGGCCACGCAGATCTCGATGACGCCGAGGGCGATGTGGATCCAGCCCCAGCCGGTGGTGTTCAGTTTGTAGATGTAGTCGTAGCCGACTACCAGCAGGTCGTCCGAGGCGACCGCGGAAATGCCCTGCAGGACCGAGAGCACACCGATCACGATGAGCAGAATGCCCGCCGCGATCGATGTTCCGGCTGCCAAGCCCTGCTTCAATGTCGGTTCAGGACCGGTACTGTGTGCCATTCGCCGAATATGCCACGTGTTTGCTGGCTGACCGGACAACCGATACCGACGTGTTGCGGTGCGGGTTTCCGCGGTCGGATCGCCCTCGGGTCATGGCGTGGTGAGTGCCTGCGAGACAGCGGTTCCGAACGGGAGATCGGCGGTGGTGCCGACCTTGGTGTAGGTGCCTCCGGTGCGCTGGGTCAGGGTTTGCAGGGTCTGGGTGCCCGCGCCGCCGACCACGATGACGTCGACGCGCACCGGATGGGCCGGGTCGGTCGCGGCGGCGATATCGGCGAGCAGCTGGTCCCCGGTGATGGGGGAATCGTCCTCCGGGCCGTCGGTGATCAGCAGGATCGAGTTGGTGCGCGCGGCCGCGTAGTTGGCCACGACGTTCTTGTAGGCCGCCTCGAGGGTCGGATAGGTGCGGTCCGGCTTGGACGGGCTCGCGGTGACGGTGGCCAGGCCCTGACTGATGGCCGCGCGCTGGTCGTTGCTCAGCGGCGCGGTCGCGGTCACCACCTTGTAGGGGTTGTTGCCGTCGAGATTCTTCGAGTACTCCCACACGCCGAGCCCGAACTCCGGCGGCATCACGCCCATCGTGGAATCCAGTGCCGCAACGGAATTCGCGAGCCGAGTGCCGTAACCCTCGGCGGCGGTCATGGACGAGGAGACGTCGAGCAGCACGGTCGCCTGCACGCCGAGCACGGGATGGGCGAGGATCTGATTCACCTTGTCCAGCACGGCCTTCGCAGGCGCCGGGGCGGTGGCCGGGGGAGCGGCGCCGAAACCGTTGTCGGTGAACAGCTTCGACTGTTCGGGGGCGCGCAGGAAGTCGGCGAACAGGCTGGCGACCAGATTCTGGGTCGCGTCCACCCAGGAGCCGGTGAGCTGGGCGGCCGGATAGTCGGCGACCGGGCCCGCGCCGTCGGGGCGGAAGGCGGTCAGGCCGTTGCGGGCGCGGATCTGCTGTTCGGTGGCGGGCACCGCGTGCACGGGCGCGTTCGCCTGGATATTGGCGGCGAGATCGGTGAGCGCGGTGGCGACATCCTTGGCCGGGGGTGCGCTCGCGGCCAGGTTCGAGACGGCCGAGACGACCTGACCGGTGGCGACCGCCTTCGCGTCGAGGGGATCGGTGCCGGAGACGCCCGAGCCGACCGCGGTCGCGACGGCGAGCGAGGCGTCGCCCGCGGGCAGGGCCAGGCGCAGCTTGCCCCAGGGCGCGAGCCCGATATCGGCGAGTGAACCGCTCTGCAGCTTCGGCAGATCCGACCAGTGGACCTTGCCGGTTTCCAGGGCGGTGCGCAGTTCATCGGGGACCGCGAGAGAAATAGGACTCACGGCGATCGGCACGGGCGTCCCGGCGATCAGTCCCGGTACCCGCATCTGCTCGACCGACCGCGAGGAGTCCGGAATCCAGAGCGCGGGCTGCGGGCCCAGCGCCGGATCCCACGGCTTGCCGGAGGTGAAGCCCGCGACCATGGCGGCCGACGGCTGGGCGGTGACGTTGACCTGCGCGCAGTGGTCGCGCACGTGCGGTTTGGTGGCGTTGAAGCGATCGGCGGCGGACTTGACCGGGGCCAGGATGTCGGGATCGACGGTGACCGCGAGGGTGGTGGTGCCCTCGACGCAGGAGGCGGCGGCGCGGGAATCGCGCTCCTTGGACCGATCCGATAACCAAGCCCAGCCCACGACGGCGAGCGCTAGCACGATCACCGCGGCAATTGCGATAACTGGTCCTTTGCTGACACCTCGTGACCCGCCCGCGGCGCGATGAGTACCCACGATCGACCATCCTATGTTGAACCCCTGGTCACCACCTGTACCAGGCGGTTACGCGCAATCCGACCGGCCCGACTGTGCCGGTTCGGAATACGAAAACGGCGGTCCTCTCCGTGGAGAGGACCGCCGCACCCGATGTGGGTTAATCGCGAATCATCTTGCCGCGGTCGTATTCGTGCCCGCCCCAGACGCCCGACTGGCCGGTGCGGGCCGCGAAGTCACCGCATTCGCGGCGGATCGGGCAGGACTCGCAGATCGAACGGGCGTAGTCGAAGTCCTGCGAGGGGTACGGGAACCACGCCTCGTGGTTCGGGTCACCCTTGCAGGCCGCGTGCTGCCAGTAGTCCTTCGAGTCGGAGATGGGGAGCAGATCCGCCAGGGTCGGCTCCCGAAGTGCAGTGTTCGTCATCGGATCTCGCTCCTTTCATGTCCGATCACGCGTGATGGATTACTTCTGTTCAGTCGATTCGGTTCACGAGGCGGCCAGTTCCTTCCAGACCTGGCGCTGCGCACGCTCTCTGTCATTGGGGGCCTTGGGCTCCCACAGCAGGCGCATCCCGGCCTCCTCCGGAGTCCGGTCCGCCTTGTAGGTATTGCAGGGACCGCACGCGGCGATCAGGTTGGCCCAGGTATTGGGCCCGCCCTTGGACCGCGGGCGGATGTGGTCGACGGTGCGCGCCCAGCCGTTGCAGTACCCGCAGCGGTAGCGATCACGCCGCAGAATCGCGGGCAGGGTCGCGCGGCTGTCGTCGTCGTGCACGAGGATCCGGTGCTCGAGGTAGATGTAGCGGTGCAGGCGGATGGTTTCCGGCAGCGCCAGCTCCAGGTGCTTCGAGCGGACGGGGAAGTGCGGCGCGCGATCGGTGACCGTCTCGGCGGCGCCGCTGAGCAGCAGCACCACGGCACGGTCGGCGCGGATCGTGGTCAGCGCCTCGTAGGAGGCGTTGAGCAGCAGCACTCCGGCGTGTATCCAGTTGTCGGTGGTTATCTCCGGGTCTTCGGCATGACGGAACAGCATGGGGGTCACCATGTTTCGTGAAAAAGGGGAACTAGCGGGAAGAGGGTGGGGCCTGGGTTTTACGCGCGGGCCTGGAGACGGCCGAACGTTCGGTCATCGCCGCGCTTGGGGCTCTCGGTAATCAAGCCGTCTCCTCCTTTCCTGCTGGTCACGACCGTGGCGGTCGGTTGATCTTCGGTGAAACACATGGTGGCACAACGGCCGTGCCGTATGCGAGCGGATTTCTCCCCGTGTAGAGACAACGACCGAGCGCCCCGGCTTGTTCCGGGGAGACGGGAATCACAGTGGGGGTTCACTGGGAGGCAACCGAATCGGGGGTGGCTGTGCGGTCGCGATTCATCATCGGTTACTTGCCGCCGCTACCGTCAGGGTTACTCGGAAGGAGCCTGGCGTCATGGAGTTCCGACATCTCGTTTCGTTCATCACGATTGCCGAAGAGTTGCACTTCGGCCGCGCAGCGCAGCGCCTCCACCTCACCCAACCCAGTCTCAGCGCACAGTTGCAGAAGCTGGAGAAGTCGCTCGGGGTCCAGTTGGTCGCCCGGAATTCCCACGAGGTTCGGCTGACCGCGGCCGGGCGCGAATTCGAGTTACAGGCCCGGCAGATCGTCGCCCAGATGGACCGGGCGGCACGGGCGGCCAAGGCCACCGCCGAGGGGTGGTCGGGCAGCCTGGCCATCGGCTACAACCTGCCCGCGAGTCGGCATGTACTGCCGGAGACGCTGGTCCGGATGACCGAGCGGCATCCCGACATCGTGGTGTCGTTGTGGGAGAAGCGGACCGGGCCGCAGCTGGCGGCGCTCTCGGACGGCTCCCTCGACATCGCCCTGGTGTACTGGCATCCGAGCACGGCGGAATTCCGCTATCGACGGCTGCTGCACCGGGTGCCGCTGGTGGCGGTGGTCGGGCGAAGACATCGCTGGGCCGACCGGCCGGGTGTGCCGTTCGCGGAGCTACAGGGGCAGGATTGCGTGCTGTTCGCGCGCGAGCAGTGTCCGGCCATGTACGACACCATCTTCCGCGCCGCGGCCCAGACGCGGATCACGCTCAATGTGGCCCATCACGCCGACGATCCGGGTGCGACGGCACACATGGTGTCGGTGCGGCCCATGGTCGGGTTCGCCTCGCTGCCGCGCGCGATTTCCATGGGAATGGGTGCGCCCGGCAGCAATTCGGTCGCGGTCAAACTTCTGGATCCGGTACCCACTCTCGATTTGTACGCGGTGTGGCGGGCGGAGGAACAGAATCCGGCCGTGGCCGCCTTCCTGGAATGTGTGGAATCGGAGGAACCCGCCGCGCTCGCCCCGGCATGATGGAGGGCGGCCGCCCGCCACGCGAAGGAGCATGCGCAGATGACCGTCGACGCCTGGGCTCAGCACCCCACCGCCCGCTTTCTCGCCCATGACATGTTCGACTCCCTGCGTCGCTGGTCCGGCACGGAAATCCCGACCGGCGAGATCCCGTTGAAGTCGACCCTGGCCGCCATGGACGCGGCCGGCGTCGACCACGCCCTGCTCTCGGCCTGGACCGCACCCGAGGGTGTCCTCATCTCCAATGACGAAGTGGCCGAATGGGTTTCCGAAGCGCCCGACCGCTTCTCCGGCATCGCCTCGGTGGATCTGCGCCGCCCCATGGAGGCCGTCCGCGAACTCCGGCACCGTGTACAGGATCAGGGTTTCAGGGCCTTGCGAGTACTGCCGTGGCTCTGGGAAACCCCACCCACCGACCGCCGTTTCTACCCGCTCTATGCCGCCTGCGTAGACCTTGGCATCCCCTTCTGCACGCAGGTAGGCCACACCGGACCCCTCCGTCCCTCCGAAGTCGGCCGCCCCATCCCATACATCGATCAGGTAGCTATCGATTTCCCGGAACTGACCATTGTCTGCGGCCACATCGGCTATCCCTGGACCGAAGAAATGATCGCCGTAGCCCGCAAACACCCCGGCGTCGTAATCGATACCTCGGCCTGCACCACTAAACGCATTCCGCCCGAACTGATCTCATACATGAAATCCGGCACCGGCCGTCACAAGGTCCTCTTCGGCACCAACTACCCGATGATCTTCCCCCAGCACGCCCTCGACGACCTCGACGCCTTGGGCCTCGACGACGAAACGCGTGCCCTCTATCTCGACGGCAACGCGCGCCGCGTCTTCGGCCTGTAAACACCAGACGACCCCCTCAGGGTTTCCCCGGATGCGGTGGAAGCCGCTGGCGACCATAGTTATTCGCGTCATCGTCCACATGACTGACAGGGGGGCGTATGTCTGCGCCGACTGATCCCGATATGACCGACTTATTAGGTCGATTGTCCAGAATTCCGAGTGGCCGTCGCAGCAAGTGGGTTGTGGTGGGGGTGTGGGTCATCGCGTTCATCGCGTTGGCCGCCTTCGCGCAGCAGCTCACCGGTGCGCAGAAGAACGACAATGTGGCCTGGCTTCCCGGCGGGGCCGAATCCACGCAGGCCTACCATCTCGCCGAACAGTTCGGCAACGCCGACGAAGCTCCGGTAGTGATCGTCTACGAACGGCCCGGAGGCATCACCGACGCGGACAAGGTCGTCGCCGAGGCCGACGCGGCGAAATTCAAGACGGTGAACCACGTCGTGGAGGAGAAGGTGTTCGGGCCGATCGTCGCCAAGGACGGTCAGGCGCTCGAAACCGTGGTGCCGATCCGAATGGGCAGCGGCGGCTGGAATCTGCTGGCGGACACCGTGAAAGCCCTGAAGAACTCGGCCGGCGAACGGCCGGACGGGCTGTCGTTCCTGCCGACCGGCCCGGCGGGTTACGCCGCCGAGTTCGGGCAGGCGTTCAAGGGGATCGACGGAATGCTGCTGTATTCCGCGGCGGCGGTCGTGATCGTGGTCCTGCTGGTGACCTACGGGCCGATGCTGTGGCTGCTGCCGATCATCGCGGCGGCGGTCGCGTTGACCATTGCCCAGAGCGCGGTGTTCGGGGCGACCAAGCTGGGATTGACGGTGAACGCGCAGAGCGCGGCGATCCTGATGATCCTGGTGTTCGGCGCCGGAACCGATTACGCGCTGCTGCTGATCGCGCGGTATCGGGAGGAGCTGCGGCGGCACGAGGACAAGCACGAGGCGATGGCCGTGGCACTGCATCGGGCCGGGCCCGCGGTGCTGGCCAGCGGCGCCACCGTGATCATCGCGATGCTGACATTGCTTGTCGCGGAATTGAATTCCACCGCCGGAATCGGGCCGGTCGCGGCGATCGGCATCGCCGTGGGTCTGCTCGCGATGTTGACGCTGCTGCCCGCCCTGCTGGTCATCGCCGGTCGGTGGATCTTCTGGCCGCGTCACCCGAACTTCGGCACCGAGGATCACACCGCGACCGGGGTGTGGGCGCGGATAGGCAATTTCGTCGCGAAGCGGCCGCGGACCGTGTGGGCGGTCACCGGAGTGGCCTTGGTGGCCTTGGCATTCGGAATGACCGGGCTCGACACCAACGGCGTCGCGGGCCAGGACTCGTTCACCACCAAGGTCGACGCCGTGCGCGGCACCGAGGTGATGCAGAAGCACTTCGACATCGGCACCGGTAGCCCGGTGGTCGTGGTCGCGAAACAGACTCGGGCAGAGGCGGTTCGGGAGGCGTTGGCCGGGACGCCGGGCATCGTGTCCGCGACTCCCGCCGTGACCAAGGACGGCTACGCGTACCTGGAAGGCACCTTGGCCGACGCACCGGACAGCCGCGCCGCCGACGCGACCATCGACCGGGTGCGGGAGCGAGTGCACGCCGTGGACGGGGCCGAGGCCAAGGTCGGCGGTACGACCGCGATCCAACTGGACATCAAACGCTCTGCGTCACACGACAACAAGGTGATCGTCCCGCTGGTCCTGGTGGTCGTGATGGCGATCCTCATGCTGCTCCTGCGCTCCCTGCTCGCGCCGGTGCTGCTGACCCTGACCGTGGTGCTGTCCTTCTTCGCGGCGCTAGGAGCGAGCACGTTGCTGTTCCACGCGCTCGACTTCCACGGCGCCGACCCCGGATTGCCGCTGATCACCTTCGTGTTCCTCGTCGCCTTGGGCATCGACTACAACATCTTCCTGATGTCCCGCGTGCACGAGGAAGCCAAGCAGTTCGGCACCCGCCGAGGCGCACTCATCGGCCTGTCCGCGACCGGCGGCGTAATCACCTCCGCCGGCCTGGTTTTGGCGGGTACCTTCGCCGTCTTCACCACCATGCCCATCGTGACCTTCGCGCAGATGGGCATCGTCATCGCCGTAGGTGTCCTCCTGGACACCCTGGTAGTCCGCTCCATCCTCGTCACCGCCCTCAACCTCGACCTGGGCGACCGAATCTGGTGGCCCAGCGCCCTGTCCCGCCGAACCCAACCGCTCGAACCTGAGCCTGAACTGGCCGAATCAAACGCCTGACCACTCACCCAGCAGGGCTCGTGAGGCGGACGATCCGCTCTGATCGTCCGCCTCACGACGCACCATCTCATCGCCGATTCGCGGGCGTCAGATGTGCGGTGGGGGCGGGTTGTTCGGGGCGTGGGCCGCCTTTGACCCAGGACAGTGAGCCCGGGGTGCGGGCCTCGCGGCGGATCTTGGTTACTCCGATGTTGCAGGTCATTTCCTTGATTTTGGCGCCTGCGCGGCCGCCGATGTAGAGGTTGATCGCGATGTCGTCCTTGCGCGCGAGCTGTCGGATGCCGCTGCGGCGGCCGAGGCTGACGCAGGTTCCCAGCAGGGCCATGTCGATCGGTGCGGGTTCGGTGCCCGCGATGTGGCTCAGTACGGTGTCGGCGGCCTGGGCGCCGAGTGGGCCGGCGCCTTGGCCGCTCATTCGCAGGGGGTGGCCCGAGGGTGCGGCGGCGTCGCCGGTCGCGACGATGCGCTGGTCGTCGAGGCTGGTCAGTGTCTCGTCGGTGAGCAGACGGCCGAGGGCATCGGTGCGCAGCCCGCTGTCGGCGGCCAGCTTCGGGACTCCGAAGCCGGTTGTCCAGATGGTGAGTGCGCTCGGATGCACCCCGCCGTCGGCGAGAACGACTGCGTCCGGCCGAACCTCGGTGACTCTGGCGGCCTCGAGTATGACGACGCCGTGCCGCGTCAGCCATTTGGCGACGTAGCGGCGACCGGGCGCGCTCAGTGACGGCATCAGGGTGCCGCCGCACACCAGCGTGACCACACGTCCCCGTTCCGCCAGTTCGGCGGCCGTCTCGATACCAGTTGCCCCGCCGCCGACGATGGTGATCGGGGCATCGAGCGGCAACTCGTCCAGCCTGGCGTGCACCCGCCGGGCGGACTCGAATTCGGCTATGGGGTAGGCGAACTCGGCGGCACCGGGTATCGACGGAATCGCGGCGGTGCTGCCGACCGCGTAGATCACGTGGTCATAGTCCAGCGCGCCGCCGGACGCCAATTGCACCTTACGAGAGGCGGTTTCGATGCGCGTGGCGCTGTCGACCACCAGCTCGATGCCTGTACCGAGCAGCGTGCCGTAATCGATCGTCGCCTCCCCGGTCCCGGCCACCAACTGGTGCAATCGAACCCGATCGACAAACCTGGGACGGGGATTCACCAGCGCGACATCGACATCGGCGCGCAGCCGCAGCCGATTGGCCGCGACCGTGCCCGAATAGCCGCCCCCGATAACGACAACCTTGTGGTGTGTGTTGTGTTCAGTCATGCCCTCGAGACACCGCGGACCACCGAAACATGACACATCCTGATGTGACGTACGCCATGCGGCGCGGTGATTGCCCGAATCGATTCAACCGATAGACATCGGCGATCGTCCCGCCGAACCGCCCCGTCTCCGGCCGAGACTGGCGCCATGAGCACCGTCACGGAAAGCCGGAAGGGAAGGCGGAGATGACTGGAACACTGGCCGGATTGGCCGCCGCCTATCCGGAATTGGATTACTCCGCAATCGATTACGAATACCTACGCGCGGTATCGCAGACGATGGTGCCCTTCGGCGCCCACGTCGGCACCCTCATCACCGAGATCAGCCCCCAGCGGGCAGTGGTGGAAATTCCCGCCGTGGAGCAGGTCCGCAACCACATGGGCACGGTCCACGCCGGCGCCCTGTTCACCGCCGCCGACATCGCCGGCGCCGCGGCCGTCGTCGGCGCGGCCGCCCAGCGCCTCCACACGATCGAGCGCCTGGTACTGCGCGCCGCCACCGCCACCTATCGCAAACCGGCACTGGCCCGCATCCGCGCCATCGCGACCGTAGCCGGACCCGACCTCGCACCGATCCTGTCCGCGACGGAATCGGCACGCTTCGAACTACCGGGCAAGGTGTCACTACTGGACGACAACGCCACGCTGGTCGCCGAGTTCACCTTCGACTACGTGTGCGATGTGATCATCGCCGGAAACTCCAACGCCACATAGTCACGTCTGCGCGCGCTCCGGTTTCCGTCCCGCATCGGCGACTGGGAGATCTCGGGTGCGGAGTTTGTCTCCGGCATGTCCATCAGCGGCCTGCTGATGCTGACCGTCGGCATCGGCGCCGAGGAGCTGTCGTTGCATCTCGGCTATGTCGAGGGCCTGATGTCCGCGGCGCGCGCGGAGGCACTGATCAGCGCCCTTGCCGAGGTCTTGTGCGGTGTTGTACCAGCGGTCGAAACCGCTGCCGCGCAGTGAATCTCGGCTTGTGCCGCTGGGTCTGTTTCGTAACCGCAACTTCTCGCTCGGCCATGTGGCGACGGGTGCGCTCGGCGCGGCCATGACCGCTCAGATGGTGCCGTCGTACTTCTACCTGCAGGCCGTACGCGACTTGTCCCCGACCAAGGCGGCGCTCGTATTCGCGCCGATGGCAGTCGTTTCCGCCATTCTGTCCCCGGTGGTTGGCAAGATCTCGGACAAGGTGCAGCCGCGCTACCTGCTGACCTTCGGCTTCGGCCTGTTCACGCTGGCGGTGCTTTGGTTCGTGTACCTCGCCACTCCGGACGGGTCCATTCCGCTGATGCTCGTCATGTCGGTACTCTGCGGCATCGGCAGTTCCTGTATCTGGGCGCCGTTGCCGGCGACCGCGCTCCGGAGCCTGCCCCTGGAGCAGATGGGCGCGGCCTCCGGTGTCTACAACACCACCCGCCAAGTCGGTTCGGTACTAGGCAGTGCCGGCATCGGTGCGTTGCTGACCGCACGCCTGGCGGCGCATTCGCTTCCCGCATCGGCTGGCGAGTCCGGACCACTGCCAGATCTTTTGAAGGCGCCGTACGCTTCGGCGCTGACCGACTCGCTGTACCTCACCGTGATCCTGTTGGTGGTCTGCGTCGTCACCGCGGCGTTCTTCGCTGTCATGAAGCCGGTCGCTACCACGCCGGCCCCGACGGTCGAAAAGGAGGTCCAGCCTGATCTGGCTGGTCAGCACTAGGTGATGTGCATACCGATAGCCGCGGGTCGCCGACCTGTGGCTATCGGTAGGTGCTGGTCCTGTGGCTAGAGCTCGAATAGTATTGGGGGGCAAGGTATTTCAATGGCAGCGTCGTGGCGGTTGGATCGCGGCTGCGTGCGCGTTCTTCGTCGGAGGCATCAGTGCGACCTTCGAGTGTGGGGGATGTCGAAGATGGATGATTTTCGGTTGGATCTCATTGCAGCGACTGAGAACGCAGGGTGGCAGCAACCGGTAGGCGCGACCGAACCATCGAATCAGGTTGGTGTCGAGTACTGGCGTGATCAGGTCGAGCGTGTGAAGGATCTGTCCGAGCGGGAACTCGACGTGTTTCTCATGCTCGGCGCGGGAAAGTCCAACCGCGCCATGGCGCAACAGCTCAGCATCGCCGAGCGCACCGTCAAAGCGCATGTCACGCAGATTCTGTCGAAGCTGGAAGTCGAGTCCAGACTCCAAGCCGGGCTTGTCTCGTACGCGTTCCAGCTGTCGCCCGAGGGTGCGGCGTGCCGGGACAGGGGGCGTCCCTTGGTGCAAAGTACGTCTGCCTGACAGGTCTCGAATGATCGGCATCGCCGATGTCCACCGAGAAACGTTGGGCCGGAGGTGTTCCGGCCTCGTAACTGAGTAGCGTCGGCTGCGGGCGGCAAGAGTCTGCAAGGTCCTGCCTTCGTGTATCGGCGTACGGATTCAACGCTCACTTGGCATTTCGGAGTGTCGCGGGGTCACCCGCATGGGGATTGGGCCGTCGGGGCCGCCGGTGAAGGAGAACTGGGGGTGGATGGGGGTGGTTGTGGCGGAGGTGAGGGTGAGGTGTTGGGCGATGGTGGCCAGGGAGAGGGCGGCTTCGGTGTTGGCGAAGACGTGGGCTACGCACATGCGTTTGCCGGCGCCGAAGGGGAGGGTGGAGTGGCGTTGGG
>NZ_BAAFGR010000056.1:0-43225 GCF_041154655.1 Nocardia sp. JMUB6875 | reverse complement strand
GACCCAACCCCCGCCACCCGCCAAGCTCTCCTCGCGGGCCGCGACCTGATCCTGCACCGCGCCACACTCGCCAACCCCGGCGACGTCGCAGACCTCCTCGAAGGATCGGGCCGGGCCATCGAAGGTGCCGCCTGGGCGGGTCAGTAGGGGATTGCCCGATTCTCCTTGGCCCAGGCGTGTTCGGCCGCACTACCGATCGGTGGTGGGAACAGTCCTGCGATCATCCAGGTGTCGCGTGGCACTTCGGTCACATTGAATTCCAGATGCAGCCCGCGGTCGTGCGTGTACGGCGCGAGCATCGCGTCCAGCCCCTGCGTCATCCGCTTGCGCATTTCCGGATCCTCGAGCGTGCGAGCCAGATGGTCCACGGTGATCCGCACCGAAGCGTCGGTGGCCCGCCCTCCCACATAGAACGAATCCGCCGGAATCTCGTGATAGAGCACCACCGCGTAGAACTCCGGGAGGCCGAACCGCGCGTAGTACGCGGTAATCTCCTTGGCCAGACTCTCCTTGTCCGAGGCGGTGTAGGTGTTCGCGGGATGGTAGATGTGCCACAGCGGCATGACAATCGACTCCTGTTTCGAAGGCTCAGCGCAGAAAGGGAAGGGTGAGGTTCTCGACGGGTCCGTTCAAGCCCGACTTGACCTGCCGGGTGAACTCGTCCACCAGCACCTCGGTGGCCCCGCCCTCGAGTCCGTCGGCCAGCGCCGTGGCGACCTCCGCCGGGCTGAGTTTCTGGGCCTGAATCCCCTTGACCATGTCGGTGTCCGCGAAACCGAGGTGCACACCCACCACCTGGGTCCCCTGCCCGGCCAGCTCGATGCGCAGTGAATTCGTCAGCGACCACAGCGCCGCCTTCGACGCCCCGTAGGCCCCCGCGCCCGAACTCCACGACAGCACCGAGTGGATATCCACCAGCGCCCCACCGCCGTTCGCCTCCAGAATCGGCGCGAACGCCTGCGCGATACGCAGCGGCCCGAACACATTGGTCTCGAATGTCTCGACCACATCGGCCATTTCGGCCTTCAGCAGGGGAGCCGACCGCAGCACCCCGGCATTGTTGATCACGATCTCCACGTCGGTGGCCACTTCCGCCATCGCCGCAATGGAATCCGGGTCGGTGACCTCCAGCTCCAGCGGCACCACGCGCGGATCCGCACTCGCCTCCGGCTTACGCGCCGTCACATAGACCTTCGCCGCACCCCGCGCCAGCAACTCCTGCGTCAACGCACGGCCGAGTCCGCGCTGCCCGCCGGTGACAAGCGCGACAGCGCCCTCGATCCTGACCATCTCTACCTCCCTGAGTTCCAGCCTGTCTAACTTTATCTAACTATAGTCAGACTCTCGGGTCGATGGCCAGGTCAGGGTTCTGGGTGGGGGCGGACCATGGCTGAGGCCCCGCCCCGGAGTGCTTCCGGGGCGGGGCCTCAGGTTGAAAAGTGCTGCCAGGAGCTACTTTTCAGAGGTTTCCAAGCTCGGTCAGACCGTCTTGTTGAAGGCCTTCGCCTCGCGGCGGCGGCGGTGGAGGATGGGCTCGGTGTAGCCGTTGGGCTGCTTGGTGCCCTCGAGGACCAGTTCCTTTGCCGCCTGGAAGGCGATGGAGGCGTTGAAGTCCGGGGCCATCGGGAAGTACGAAGCGTCGCCGGCGTTCTGGCGGTCCACGACGGGGGCCATGCGCTCGAGGGAGGCGATGACGTCCGCTTCGGAGACGATGCCGTGGCGCAGCCAGTTGGCCATCAGCTGGGAGGAGATGCGCAGGGTGGCGCGGTCCTCCATGAGGCCGATGTCCTTGATGTCCGGCACCTTCGAGCAGCCGACGCCCTGGTCGATCCAGCGGACCACGTAGCCGAGGATGCCCTGGGAGTTGTTGTCCAGCTCCTGCTGGATCTCCTCGGGCGACCAGTTGGTGTCGGGGGCCAGCGGGATCTCGAGGATCTCGTCGACGGTGGCGCGCGGGCCGCCCTTGGCGATCTCGGCCTGCCGCTTGAACACGTCCACCTGGTGGTAGTGGGTGGCGTGCAGGGTGGCGGCGGTCGGGGACGGGACCCACGCGGTGTTGGCGCCCGACTTCGGGTGGCCGATCTTCTGGACCAGCATCTCGGCCATCAGATCCGGCATGGCCCACATGCCCTTGCCGATCTGCGCCTTGCCGGGCAGGCCGGTGGCCAGACCGGTGTCGACGTTCCAGTCCTCGTAGGACTTGATCCACTGCTGGGCCTTCATCTCGGCCTTGCGGACCATCGGCCCGGCCTCCATGGAGGTGTGGATCTCGTCGCCGGTGCGGTCCAGGAAGCCGGTGTTGATGAAGACCACGCGGTCCTTGGCGGCGAAGATGGACGCCTTCAGGTTCACCGTGGTGCGGCGCTCCTCGTCCATGATGCCGACCTTGAGGGTGTTGACCGGCAGGCCGACGACCTCTTCGATGCGGCCGAACAGCTCGTTGGTGAAGGCCACCTCGTCCGGGCCGTGCATCTTCGGCTTCACGATGTAGATCGAGCCGGTGCGGGTGTTCTTGAGCTCGGTGTCGCCGTTCAGCGCGTGCTTGGCGATCAGGACGGTGATCAGGCCGTCCATGATGCCCTCGGGAACCTCGTTGCCGGCCGCGTCGATGATCGCGTCGGAGGTCATCAGGTGACCCACGTTGCGCACGAACAGCAGCGAACGGCCGTGCAGCACAAGCTCACTGCCGTCGAGGGCGGTGTACACGCGGTCCGGGTTCATGGTGCGGGTGAAGGTCTTGCCGACCTTGGTCACCTTCTCGGCCAGCGTGCCCTTCATCAGGCCCAGCCAGTTGTGGTAGCAGAGGACCTTGTCCTCGGCGTCCACGGCCGCGACCGAGTCCTCGAAGTCCATGATCGTGGTGACCGCGGACTCCAGCACCACGTCCTTGACGCCCGCGGTGTCGGTGGAACCGATCGGGGAGGTCGGGTCGATCTGGATCTCGATGTGCAGGCCGTTGTGCTTGAGCAGCACCGACGTCGGGTTGGCCGGATCACCCAGGTAACCGACCAGGGCGTCGTTGTCGGCCAGGCCGATCTCGGTGCCGTCCTCGAGGCCGACGACCAGCTCGCCGTCCTCGATCGAGTACTTGGTGGAGCCGACGTGCGAGCCGGTGATCAGCGGCACCGCGTCGTCGAGGAAGTTGCGGGCCCACTCGATGACCTTGTCACCGCGGACCTTGTTGTAGCCCGAACCCTTCTCCGCGCCATTGGCCTCGGAGATGGCATCGGTGCCGTACAGCGCGTCGTAGAGCGAACCCCAGCGCGCGTTCGCGGCATTGATGGCGAAGCGGGCGTTCATCACCGGCACGACCAGCTGCGGTCCCGCCTGGGTGGCGATTTCGGCGTCCACGTTCTCGGTACCGATTTCGAAATCGGCCGGTTCGGGACGGAGATAGCCGATCTCGGTGAGGAACTGCTTGTAGGCAGCCTTGTCGTAGCCTGCGCCCGGGTTCGCGCGGTGCCACTCGTCGATCTTGGCTTGGATGTCGTCGCGTTCTGCGAGCAGAGCTCGGTTGCGAGGGGCGAGGTCGTTGATGACGGCCTCGGCACCCGACCAGAACGCGGCGGAATCAACACCGGTGCCGGGGAGGGCCTCGTTCTCCACAAAATCGTGGAGCACCTTGGCAACCTGCAGCCCGCCGACCTGAATCCGCTCTGTCATCTACTGCCTCATTTCGAGAAGCCGGGTGGAAAAAGTACGCGCGTCATATTACTCGCGGTTACCGGGCGGTATTTCACGGCCTCGGGGTTGAGGCCTCGCACGATGGGTCTTGATTGTATCGATCGGTACATTTAATGTACTGGTTGGAACATTTTTCGGCGGCTCGTCGCGAAGGTGCGATTCATGGGAAATCCCTTGTCCGGCAAGGTCTCTGTGGTAACGGGCGGCAGTCGCGGGCTCGGCCGGGAGATAGTCCTGGCGCTCGCCGAGGCGGGCTCGGATGTGGTCATCGCCAGCCGCAAGCTCGACGCGTGTGAGGAATTAGCCTCTGACGTGCGTGCCAAGACCGGGCGACGGGCGCTGCCGGTGGCCTGCAACGTGGGGGACTGGGCGCAGTGCGAGGCGCTCGTCGAGGCGGCTTACGGCGAGTTCGGCGCGGTGGACGTGCTCGTCAACAATGCCGGGATGTCGCTGCTCTATCCCAGCTTGGACCAGGTTTCCGAGGCCATGTTCGACAAGGTGATCGCCACCAATCTGAAGGGGCCGTTCCGGCTCTCGGCCCTGTTCGGGTCGCGGATGGCCGCGGCGGGCGGGGGATCGATCGTAAATATATCTTCGATCGAAGCCGTGCATCCGGAGCCGACGGCGGTGCCCTATGCCGCCGCGAAGGCCGGACTCGAGGCGCTGACCATGGGTTTCGCTCAGACCTACGGACCTGCCGTGCGGGTGAACACGATTCGCTGCGGGGCCTTCGGCACCGATATCGCCAAGGCATGGCCCGCGGGGCTGGCCGAAGAGCTGGCCCGCCACACCGCGCTCGGCCGCATCGGCGCGCCTGCCGATATCGTCGGGGCCGCACTGTTCTTCGCCTCGGACGCCTCGGCCTACTGCACCGGCTCGACGCTCGCCCTGGACGGCGGGATCCGGTGACCGCCGCCGTCCCCGCCCGCCGGCGTGGCCGCCCGCCCGCCTCGGCCTCCGGGCCGGGGGAGACCCGGGAGCGGATTATGGCCGCCGCGCTGGAGCTGTTCTCCGAGAAGGGATTCCACGGCACCGGTGTCGCCGAGATCGGGGACCGGGCCGATGTGCAGCGCGGCGCGCTGTACTACCACATCGGGTCCAAAGAAGAACTGCTGTGGGAGATCCTCGCCGAGTACACCCGGCTCATGCTGGCCGAGGCCGAACTCATCGCGCGCGGCTCGGACTATCCGGTCACCAAGCTGCGCAAGCTGATCCACTCGCATGTGCGGCTCATCATCGAGAACCGCCGCGCCGTCGCGATCCAGCTGCGGGACGTCACCGCGCTCAGCGGCGAGCGGGCGCGCGAACTGCAGGAGCTGCGCGACCGCATCCAGGCCCTGTGGCAGAGCGTCATCGACGCGGGCAAGGCCTCGGGCGTGCTGCGCACCGCCGACCACGTGGTCACCAACAGCGTGCTGGGCATGCTCAATTCGGTGACCTTCTGGTACCGCGCCGACGGGCAGCACACCCCCGACGAGATCGCGGCCATTCTCTGCACCACCGTCCTGGACGGACTCATCCAACCGCGCAAGAGCACGAAAGGCTGATCATGGCTTGGGATTTCGAGACGGACCCGGAGTATCAGAAGAAGCTGGACTGGGTCGCGGAGTTCGTCAGGACCGAGGTGGAACCCCTGGACCTGATCTACCCCAACCCGTACGACCGCACCAATCCGGAGATCCGCGCGCTCATGAAGCCGCTGCAGGAGAAGGTGAAAGAGCAGGAGCTGTGGGCCTGCCACCTGGGACCCGAACTCGGCGGCCCCGGCTACGGACAGCTGAAGCTGGCGCTGCTCAACGAGGTGC
Organism: Nocardia sp. JMUB6875; assembly: GCF_041154655.1. Lineage (NCBI taxonomy): Bacteria > Bacillati > Actinomycetota > Actinomycetes > Mycobacteriales > Nocardiaceae > Nocardia > Nocardia sp. JMUB6875. The sequence continues at coordinate 37,736 of NZ_BAAFGR010000056.1, read as the reverse complement.
TCGGCACCTCGATGTGGGCTCCGCTGGTATTCGGCTGTCAGGCACCGGATTCCGGCAATGCGGAGATCCTCGCGCACTTCGGGACTCCCGAGCAGAAGGCGAGGTACCTGCAGCCGTTGCTCGACGGTGAGATCGGCTCCTGCTACGTCATGACCGAGCCCACCGGCGGCTCGGATCCGACGTCCTTCCAGACTCGGGCGGTCCGCGACGGCGACGAGTGGGTCATCAACGGCGAGAAGTGGTTCAACTCCGCCGCCGAATTCGCGACCTTCCATATCGTCATGGCCGTCACCGACCCGGACGCGCCGCCGCACCAGCGGCTTTCCATGTTCATCGTGCCCGCGGACACACCCGGCGTCGAGGTCGTGAAGAACTTCACCGTCCCCGGCTTCAGCGAACACGAAGGCCACCTGCGTTTCTCGAACGTCCGCATTCCCGCCGATTCGCTCCTCGGCGCGGAGGGCCTCGGCTTCATCGTCGCCCAGACCCGCCTCGGCGGCGGCCGCGTCCACCACGCCATGCGCACGGTCGCCCTGGTGCGCAAGGCCTTCGACATGATGTGCGAGCGCGCCGTCTCCCGCCCGATGGGCAAGGGCGTCCTCGGCGGCAAGCAACTGACCCAGGAGAAGATCGCCGAATCCTGGATCGAAATGGAACAGTTCCGACTCCTGGTGCTACGCACCGCGTGGCGCATCGACAAGGAACAGGACTACCGCAAGGTCCGCCACGACATCGCCGCCATCAAGGTCGCCATGCCGAAGGTCATGCACGACATCGCCCAGCGCGCAATGCATCTGCACGGTGCTCTCGGTGTGAGCACCGACCTCCCGTTCACCGACATGATGACCTACGCGCAGATCATGGCCATCGCCGACGGACCGACCGAGGTCCACACGATCACCCTCGCCAAGGAGGTCCTCAAGACCTACGCCCCGGCGGATCCGGTGTACCCCAGCGGTTATCGCCCGGCCCTGCGCGAGAAGGCCCGCGAATTGGTAGCCACCCGCCTCGAACACACCATCGCCAACCTCTAACCGTTTCCGTCGAGCGGCACATTCTGGAGGCGAATTGCGGACTATCCAGGCAAATCCCCTCCAGGATGTGCCGCTCGACGGTTAGAGGGTTTTGGGTTCGATCCAGAGGGCCTCGGCGAGGGCGCACAGGGCGCCGTCCGGGGTCGAAAGGGCCACGCCGACAGTGTGTTTGCGGCCGTCGCGGTGCAGGACCCAGGCGTGGGAGATGTAGTCGGCTCCGGCCAGGATGGGGGCCGTTTGGGTGGCGGTGAGGGCGGCGGTGAAGGTGCCGCGGCCCATGCCGGAGAAGATGAATCCGGCCAGGCCGCCGGGGCAGTCGAGGGCGGCCCAGACGATTTCCGGTGGGAGTTCGCCGTTCTCGTCGGCGAGGGCGGTGTCGGGGGTCCAGGCGGCCGCCATCACCTCACGGCCGGGAATCCGCCAGGGGAACAGTCGCAAGCCCCGGCCCGGCTCGCACGCCTCGCCGCAGCCGTAGCAGTCGGTGATAGTGCGACCCGGGTACGACAGCCGCGTTTCGACCGCTTCTTTCGCCTCGGACCAGGACGGGGTGGGGATCGGGTCGATCGTGAGTGTGGCGGTGCTCGCCTCGACCAGCACGGTGTCGTCGAGGGAGGTGAAGGCGGCGCGGCCGGATTCGGGTCGCGACAGCTGGAACGGGGTGCCCACCATGACCGGGCTGCGGAAGTCGACGCGCACGGTCTCGGCGTCGGCGTGCGGCGCGAGTAGGCCCGCGATGTAGCCGCCGAACACGATGTCCGGGTAGCCGTGGATGTGTTCGGGGAGGGTGAGCGCTTCCGCCTGGGTCATGGTGAAGGTCAACCTTTCCCGGCCTGGCGGCCGATCTACACGATCGACGATACCCAGCGGCCGTACCCGTGGTCTCGTGAGATTTCGCACCTCAAGACAGGGGTTGCGCTCCGCGCTGGGCCAGCATGATGGTCATCAGTCCCGCCTCCTGGGACTGGGCGGTGATCATGCCGCGCGCGGATTCCTTCACCGGGCCCGAGGCGATGAGCTGATCGGCCGCCTTCGCCATGGCCACGCCGCCGCGGTGGTGACGCAGCATGAGCTGCAGGAACAGGACCTCGGCGTCCTTGCCCTTCGCGACGGCCAGGGAGTCGAGTTCGGCCTGGGTGGCCATGCCCGGCATCGCCGTCCCATTGGTGCTGGTCATGGTCATCGAATGGTCGTGCGCGGCATCGGTGTTCATCCACGCCATCGGATGCTTGGAATCGGGTAAGGCATTGGCCAGGCGCAGCCAGCCGAGCGTGGTGCCGATCTCCATGCGCTGGGTGTCGCCGATCTGCTGGGCCAGCTGCCGCACGGTCGGATCGACGCCGGAATCCAAGCGCTGCACCATGATCAGCGCCTGCTCGTGGTGAGACGACATGTCCTGGGCGAAGCCGATCTCGACCTGGCTGAGCACCGGCGTCGCGGAACTGTTCTCGGAGAACACGACCGGGCGCAGCAGCATCCCGGCCGCGATCAGCGCGAGGGCGAGCACGACGGCCACCAGTGGCCGCCGGACCCGATCACCCAGGCGGACAGTCGTTGTGCCCTTGGGTTCAGCGTGTTCCGTCACGAGCCGACCACGGACTGCTGATCGGCGGGCGGCGTGTACACGTCGTCGGCGAGCTGCAACACCATGAAGCCGTTGTCATTACACGTCGCCCACAGCTGGCTGCCGTGCCACTCCGGCGGCGAGAAGCACCAGTCGCTGGACAGGTCGCCGAAGGTCACCATGCCGGTCCGCGCCGAGAGCGCCTGGCTCGGATCGAACTTGCCCTCCAAGATGGCCCGGGCCGCCGACGGGAACTCCATGCCGGGGACGCCGATGATCGAGGCCAGCGCGTGCGGGGAGTTCCACAACTCCAGATTGCGGCCCTTGCGCGCCGGCGGGTTGAAGTAGCCGATCTCCTTGGCGTGGAACGGATCCCGCACGTCGAAGACGCGGATGCCGGATTCCTCCCAGGCGCAGGCCAGCGCGGTCGGGTTGGTCGGGCGGTCCGCGGCGCAGTAGTGCGCGTCGTAGGAGAACACCGATCCGCCCATGGCCGAGGCCATCGCCGAATCCTGGTTCTCCGGCAGGTTGATCTCCAGCTTGATCTTGGTCGCTACGAACGGATTCGTCTCGTCGGAGATGTCGATGAGCTTCACCCCGCCCGCGCCGCCCTCGTCCACGGTGAACAGGTACGGCTTGCCGTCATAGGTGACCGGGATGCTGTGCTGGGTCGCCCAGCCGTCGGTCCAGAAGACCCGGCCCAGATGGGCGACTTGCGGGTTCGGATCGCGGCGCTGCACGGCGCTGATGTCCAGCACGGTGAATCCGGCCAGTGCGGACAGGTACATGCGATTGCCGTCCGGGCTGATCCCGAAGCCGTGCGCCTCGATTCCGGTGAGGCCCTGCCAGATCACGTGGGGATTCGCCGGATCGGTGAGGTCGACGGCGCTGACGAAACCGGGTGCGATACCCGAGGCCCAGTAGGTCCGCCCGTCCGGCGAGAAGCCGCCCTCGTGCGTCGTGATCGGCAGCGGCATCAGCAGATTCGTGCCCGCACCCGGGTTCAGCAGCCGCGGATGCGCGCAGTCGGAAATGTCGTAGACCGACAGGTACCCCGCACCCTCACCGATCGGAACACCGGTGCCCACCAGCAGTTTCCGCTCCGCATTGACCTTGAGCGACTCCCAGGTCCCGGCCAACATGGCGGGCTCGGTGAGGCTCCCGGTCACCACCGGATTCGCCGGATCGGAGACATCGAGCACCTGCACGCCCTGCGAGGGCCCGAGGATGTTGCCCGGGAACAACGATCCCGTGTACGAGCAGTGGTCATAGGTCGTCGAGGTGATGCCCGCGCCCTTGCCGACATACCCGCCGACGAACGACAGATTGCACCGATACCCCAGCGTGCTGCGCCCGCTGTTGCGGTCGTCGGCCGGAACATCGCCCTGCATACCGTTTTCCGGCAACGCGTCCGCGCCGCAGTCCGCGCGCGGCACCGAGGTCCGCCCGACATCCAGGAATTGCTGCACCTGATTCGCGAGATCGTCCTGCAGATCCGCCGACGCACCGTGCATCGGCAGCACGGCCGCCCCCAACAGCGTCACCGCCAGCACCGACGCCGACTTGGATCGGCGCATGCGCGTGAACCGCCTCATCGCGGTACCCCCGTCTTCGTTTCCAGCACAAGCCCCGTGAGCTGCCGCACATCAGGTTGGCCGCTGTGGTCACGGTTACGTCTCGAAACGCTAACCCATAAACTGACCGGCCGGTAGGGGTGGAGACAAAGATTGTCTGTGACACCGTTGGGGGAGTAGACCTGAGAGGTCGGCACCTCGAAGGGATGGGTGAGCAATGCGGAGAACGGGATTCGCGACCCTCCTCGCCTGCGCGGTCGCGATGGCGGGCGGATGCGACAGCTCGACCTCGACCGGTCCCGCGCAACCCGGTGCGCCGACGACCACGACCGGAGCGTTCACGGGCGGGAACATCGGCGACGACACCGGATCGCCGACCTCGCCCGCGCCCCAGCCGACGACACCCACTGATACCCCGCTCGCCGCTTGTGCCTCGGGAGCGGTCGACGTCACCGCGCAGAGCATGGGCGCGGCCACCAGCCACTACGGACTGACCCTGGTCTTCTCCATCGCCAACCCCACCCAGGCATGCACCCTCACCGGCTACCCCGGCATGGACGAGATCACCGATACCGGCGAGGTCATCCACGCCGAACGCACGCCCCGCGGCTACATCGGCGGACTCCCCTCGGACAATGACAAGCCACCCACAGTCGTAGTCAAATCCGGCCACCCCGCCCGCGCCATCGCCGAATCCGTAGCCTGCGGCGTCCTCGACAAACCCGACCCCAAGATCGCGAAAGTCGAAGTGACCCCACCGAACTCCACCGACACCCGCGTCATCGACACGTCCCTGACCGCCTGCAACCTGAAGATCCACCCGGTCACCGAGTAGCCGCGCGGCCATCGCCCCCGCTTACGGGCGTCCGGACGGACAGGGCTTCAGCGCAGCCTCGACGCCGTCCGCCGCCACGGCCAGTTGAGCCCGCACTCATATGCCTCCGGCAGCACGGGCGAGATGTCGCGGCGGCGATCGCCAGATCCGTTGCGGGACAGGGACAGGATGAGATCTGATCCATGTGTGGCGGCAGGGTCGTCGCCTAACCGGTACCTCGACGCACGGTCTGCGTCAGACTGATGTGGTGACGAACCTCAGCAAAGGCGCCAATGTGCCGGTGACCGCTTCCGCTGTTCGTGCGGTGGTGGGCTGGTCGGGTGGGCCCGGAGTGCCCGATATCGATGCGTCGGCGCTGCTGCTGACCGCATCCGGAAAGGTGCGCAGTGATGCGGATTTCGTGTTCTACAACCAACCGCGGCATATCAGCGGGGCGGTGCAGTATCCGGGGAAGCAGGGTACCGCCGATGCGCTCGAGGTGAATCTGGCTGGGGTGGAGGCGGATATCGAGCGGATCGCATTGTGCGCGTCCGCGGATGGCGGGACCTTCGGGCAGGTGCCCGGGCTGCATCTGCGGGTGCTCGACGCTGCCGGGGGATTCGAGATCGCTCGGTTCGATATTGCCGCCGGGCCGGAGACCGCCATGTTGTGCGGGGAGCTTTATCGGCGGGCGGGTTCGTGGAAGTTCCGCGCGGTAGGCCAGGGGTGGTCCAGCGGATTGGCGGGGCTGGCAACGGATTTCGGGATCACCGTCGACGAGGCACCGCCACAGCCGATTCCGACCGCGCCTCAGCCCACTCCCCACATGCCGCCCGGCCAGTTCGCGCCGCCTCCACCTGTGGGCCAGTTCCCGCCGTCCGCGCCCCAAGGGCAATTCCCACCGCCCGCGCCTGCGGGGCAGTATCCGCCGCCGCCCGCAGGGCAGTTCGCGCCTCCGCCGCCCGCCGTGCACCCCGCGCCTCCGTCGCCCGGTGGTCCCGGGATTCGGATGACCAAGGGGGAGGAGCGGTTGCCGATCGATATGCGGAAGCGGTTGTCGCTGCGGAAGGAGCAGGTTGCGGTCAATTTGGCCAAGCGGGGGATGCAGGGGCTGACCGCGCGAGTGGTGCTGGTGCTGGATGCTTCGGGGTCGATGACACAGCTGTACAAGAAGCGGGTGGTGCATCGGGTGGTGGAGCGGATGGCGGCGGTGGCCGCGCAGCTCGATGACAACGGGAGCATGCAGGCGTGGACCTTCGCCACGGAGGCGGCGCGGCTGCCCGATCTGAATATCGGGGAGCTGCCGCAGTGGCTGGAATTGCATGTGCGGGTGGGGGAGATGGGGATCTTCGGGCGGAGACGGCCGCCGCAGCTGCATCCCGGGCAGGTGGATATGCGCGCCATCGGTTTCGCCAACGATGAGCCGAAAGCCATTGCGCAGGTGCGTGATTACGTGCGATGGGAGCCGCTGCCCATGCCGACGCTGGTGCTGTTCTTCTCCGACGGCGGGGTGCACAAGAACCGGGAGATCGAACGCGAATTGCGTGCGGCCGTGGAGGAACCCATCTTCTGGCAGTTCATCGGATTGGGTCAGCGGGGTGGCTACGGCGTGCTCGAGCAGCTCGACACCATGGGCGGTCGCCGCGTCGACAATGTCGGATTCTTCGCCGTGGACGATATCGACAAGATCAGCGATGCGGAGCTCTACGATCGCCTGCTGGCGGAGTTCCCGTTCTGGATCACGGCCGCCGCTCGTGCGGGGATCCTGCGCTGACGGCGAGCAGGTCTCGGCAGGCGGTCAGCAGGCGGGTTCGCAAGGTCTCGGCACGGGCGGCGATGTCCGCCTGCGCCCGGACGTATTCGGCCCGGCCGGAGGGGGTTTCGATGCGGATCGGTTCGTAGCCGAACTCGAGCAGGTCGTAGGGGCTGGCCTTCATGTCGAGTTCGCGGGCCGCACAGGCCAGTTCGAACGCATCGAACAGCAGGTCGGAACCGATCAACGGGGTCAGTTTGAAGCCCCACTTGTAGATGTCCATGTTGGCGTGCAGGCAGCCGGGTTGTTCGCGGTCGACCTGGAGCTCACGGGTGAGCGGTTCGATATTGAGCGGCACCGCTTCGGGGGTGAAGAAGCGGAAGGCATCGAAATGGGTGCAGCGCAATTGCATCGATTCGACCACCGCATCCGTGCCGGCGGACCCCAGCCGCAGCGGGACCTGCTGATGGCGGACATCGTCGGTGCGATAGACCATGGCCCACTCGTGCAGCCCGAAGCAGGACAGCTGCGCCGGGCGCGTGGCGGTGGCCGCCAGCAACCGGGCGACGAATTCGACGGTATCGCGGCGCTTTTCGAGGAACTCAGGGTCGGCGGTCCAGCCGGTGTACAGCCCGCCGTCCGGAGCCTCGGCGGAGATCCGGTGGTAGCCACGGAATTCCGTGTACTCCGGAGCCTCGGCCAGGATCGCGCCGAACCCGGGGTGCCAGCGCTTGAGCTGCGCGGGCTTGTGGCCGTAATAGGTGAACAGGAAGTCGATCACCGGATGCTTCGAACCCGCCGCCCGCCGTTCCAGATACGGTCCGACCAGGGCCTCGACCCGATCGCGGTGGGCGGCCGCCCGGCCCCGCCAGTCGGGGCCGGACAGCCATTCGGGTCCGGGTAGTACGGAAACAGCGTTGCGCACGTTCATCATTCGGCGAGGCGGTGGGTGGCGTCGCGGACGGTGCCCACGAACTCCTCCACCAGATCTTCCAGGGCCACGATGCCGACCGTATTGCCGCGACTGTCGACCACGCGGCCCAGATGGGAATTGGTCCGGCGCAGGCGAGCCAGCGCCTCGTACAACGTGGTGCCCATGGACAGGGTGGGCAGCGGGCGGATATCGGTGCGGGGGATCGGCGTGCCGGGGCCCGCGTCATCGTCCGCGGTCAGGTCCAGCACGTCCTTGACGTGCAGGTAGCCGACCAGCGAGCCGTCGGCGGCGCGCACCGGGTAGCGGGAGAATCCCGTTTCGGCGACGGCGGATTCGATATCGCCCAGGGTGGTCCCGTCCCCGCGCAGCGGCACCGAGCGGGTCCGCGCCAGCGGCACCATCACATCGGCGACAATGCGGTCGCTGGTGCCCAGCGCCTGGGTGAGGCGGCGATGCTCCTCCTCGTCCAGCAGTCCCTCCGAACGGGATTCGCCGAACATCTCCGCCAGCTCCACCGAGGACACCGTGGAATCCAGCTCGTCCTTCGGCTCGATCCGCAAGGCGCGCAAGGTCAGATTGGCCGCGAAGTTGTAGACCGCGATCAACGGCTTGGCCAGCCGCAGCCACATCAGATGCAGCGGAACCAGCAGCAGCGCGGAGCGTTCCGGCCCGGCCAGCGCGATGTTCTTCGGGATCATCTCGCCCAGCAGGATGTGCAGGATCACCACGATGGTCAGCGCCAGCGCGAACGAGATCGGATGCAGCAGCGACTCCGGCACGCCGAGCAGATCGAACGGCCGCTCCAGCAGATGCGCCACCGCGGGCTCACCCACCCGGCCCAGCAGGATCGAGCAGATGGTGATGCCCAGCTGCGCGGCCGCCAGCATCATCGACAGATTCTGGCCCGCCTCGATCACCGTGTTGGCGCTGCGCTTGCCCTGTGCCGCAAGCGCTTCCAGCCGGTCGCGGCGCGCGGAGATGAGCGCGAACTCCGCGCCGACGAAGAACGCGTTGCCCAGCAGCAGCAGGAAGGTCAGCAGGACCGCGTACAGGTCACCCATGGCTGTGCTCCCAGTTCGCGAGGGCCTCGGCGTCGACCGGGCGGATCAGGACGCGGTCGATGCGACGGCCGTCCATGCGCTCGACCGTGGCGATCCAGCCGCCGGTGGTCTCCGGATCGAGCAGATTCGCCGGTTGCGGCAGCACGACCTCGTCGCCAGCCACCGGGATCCGGCCCAGCCGGGTCAGCACCAGACCGCCCAGGGTTTCGTATTCTCCCTCGGGCGCGTCGTATCCGGTGGCGCGGGACACCTCGTCGATGCGCAGCAGGCCCGAGCAGTTCCAGCCGGTCGGGGTGCGGCGCACATCGAGTTCCTCCTCGTCGTGCTCGTCGCGCACATCGCCGAGGATCTCCTCGATCAGATCCTCCATGGTGACGATGCCCGCGGTGCCGCCGTATTCGTCGACCACCAGCGCCACCTGCATGCCGTCGCGGCGCACCCGATCGAGGACCTCGTCACCGTCGAGGCTGGCCGGCACCACCGGCACCGGCTTGGCGATGGTCTTCAGCTTGATATTGCGGCGATCCTTCGCCGGATACACGAACACCTGCTTGACGTGCACGAACCCGAGCGTGTTGTCCAGATCGCCCTCGATCACGGGGAACCGGGAGTAGCCGGTCTCGCGCGCGGCGTCGACCAGATCCGCCAGAGTGCAGTCCTGATCCAGGGTTTCGATGGTCATGCGCGGGGTCATGAGCTCCTCCGCGGTGCGCTCACCGAACTGCAGCGAGCGATCCACCACCTGCGCGGTGCGCTGATCCAGCACGCCGTGCAGCGCGGAAGTCCGCACCAGCGAACCCAATTCCTGCGGCGAGCGCGCCGAGCGCAACTCCTCCGCCGGTTCGATGCCCACCCGGCGCACCGCCCAGTTGGCGGCCCCGTTCAGGAAGTTGATCATCCACTTGAACACCGTCGAGAACGCGATCATCGGCCCGGCGGTGAAGCGCGCCACCTCCAGCGGCGCGGCGATGGCGATGTTCTTGGGCACCAACTCGCCGTAGATCATCGACAGCGAGGTCGCGATGATCAGCGCCAGCGCCAGCGAAATGCCATGGGAGGTACCGGCACTCACGCCGAAGGCGTTGAACATCGGCTCCAGCAGGCGGGCCAGCACGGGCTCGGCGATATAACCGGTGATCAGCGTGGTGATGGTGATGCCCAGCTGCGCGCCCGAGAGCTGGAACGAGAGCGTGCGATGCGCGTGCCGCACCTGGCGGGCCCGGCGATCGCCCTCGCGGGCGTGCGCCTCCACGGTGGAGCGTTCCAGGGCGGTGAGCGAGAATTCGGCGGCGACGAAGAGCGCGGTGCCGGCGGTCAGGGCGATGAATCCGAGCAGACTGAGAACGGTGAGCAGAGCCGACACGGTCAGCACCACCTGGCCGTTCGCACTACCGATAGAGCGGGGACGCCGGGTTTGTCACCCGGCTCGGTAGAGGAGCCCTCCTGTGAAGCGCCCTTGGACGCGGGTGACAACTGGTTCCTTTCGCAGGGTTTGCTTGGCGGATGTACGCCACGGGTACCCATTTTTGGGCCCGGTCAGCTCATGTTACCGGGCGGGTTTCGAGGTTTCCGCACAGCGGGGCCGTATCACATTGCGGAGCAGCCCGAATCAACGCGGACCCGCACACGCGAAACCCGGCGGATCCTTCGGACCCGCCGGGTTTCGGCTGTGCAGTACTAGCGGGTGATCACCAACCGGACGGCAGCGGACGGCCCTCGGCGAAACCGGCGGCCGACTGCACACCCAGCGTGGCGCGCTCGTGGAACTCCGCGAGCGTGCGCGCACCGGCGTAGGTGCAGGAGCTGCGCACACCGGAGGTGATGTGGTCGATCAGATCCTCGACACCGGGGCGCTCGGGATCCAGGCGCATGCGCGAGGAGGAGATGCCCTCCTCGAACAGCGCCTTGCGGGCCCGGTCGAACGCCGAGTCGGTGGCGGTGCGGGCGGCCACCGCGCGCTTGGAGGCCATGCCGAAGGACTCCTTGTAGCGGTTGCCGTCGCGGTCGACGCGCAGGTCGCCGGGCGACTCGTAGGTGCCCGCGAACCAGGAGCCGATCATCACGTTGGACGCGCCGGCCGCGAGGGCCAGGGCCACGTCGCGCGGGTGGCGGACGCCGCCGTCGGCCCACACGTGCTTGCCGAATTCCTTGGCGGCCGCGGCACATTCGGCCACCGCCGAGAACTGCGGGCGGCCGACACCGGTCATCATGCGGGTGGTGCACATGGCGCCGGGGCCCACACCGACCTTGATGATGTCCGCGCCCGCCTCGATGAGGTCGCGCACGCCCTCGGCGGCGACCACATTGCCCGCGACCAGCGGCACACCCAGATCCAGGGCGGCAACGGTGCGCAGCGCTTCGATCATCTTCTCCTGATGTCCGTGCGCGGTGTCCATCACCAGCACGTCGGCTCCGGCGTCGACCAGGGCCTTGGCCTTGGCCGGGACGTCACCGTTGATGCCGACGGCCGCGGCGATGCGCAGCTGGCCGTTGGCGTCGGTGGCCGGGGTGTAGATGCCGGTGCGGATGGCGCCGGTGCGGGTCATCACGCCCGCGAGGGTGCCGTCGGTGTTGACCAGCACGGCGATATTGGTGTGCTTGGCCTCGAGCAGCGCGAAGATCTCGCGGGGCTCGGTATCGGCCGGAGCGGACACGAAGTTGGTGTCGGCGACGGTGCTCAGGCGCGCGAAGCGGTCGACGTCCGAGCAGGACGCCTCGGTCACCACGCCGACCGGCTTACCGTTCTCGACCACGATGACCGCACCGTGGGCGCGCTTGTGGATGAGGGCCAGCGCATCGGAGACCGACTGCTCGGGATCCAGCACCACGGGGGTGTCGGCCGTGAGCGAGCGGCTCTTGACGAAGGCGATGGTGTCGGCGGCCGCGGGAATCGGAAGATCCTGCGGCAGCACCACGATGCCGCCCCGGCGGGCGACGGTCTCGGCCATGCGGCGGCCGGCGACGGCTGTCATATTGGCGACCACGAGCGGAATGGTCGTGCCGGTCCCATCCGTGGAGGAGAGATCGACATCGAACCGGGACGCCACATCCGTCCGGCGGGGGACGAGGAAGACGTCGTCGTAGGTCAGGTCATAGGGCGGAGTCTGCCCGGGAAGAAACTGCACGTTGGACCATGATAGCTGAATGCTGGAAGTTCGCGGTGCGTTGGGTGGAAGAAATATGCCGAGCGGCCGCCGACGGTGTGCTCTACCTTCGCCAGCGTGACTGATCTCGCGGCGCTCGCCGATCGACTGGACATCGGCGACACCATCACCAAACTCTTCGTCTACTGCGACCAGGCGCGCTGGTCGGACCTGCGCGAGTCCGTGCTCGCCACCGAGGTGTACTTCGACAGCGGCTTCGGCGGACCGGTCGGGCCGGGGCCCGGCGGCGACATCGTCGACGACTGGGCCACCGGGCTGGGCGGCCTCGACGCCGTGCACCACCAGGCGGGCAATCACCTCATCGAGATCACCGGCGACACCGCGCTGGCGCACGCGGACGCCATCGCCGTGCACGTGAAGAACGATGCGCAGAACGGCACCACCCGGTGGTTCGTCGGCAGCTACGTGATCGGGCTGGAGCGCGGCGAGAAGGGCTGGCGCATCAACCGTTTCGAGTACAAGTTGAAGGTCATCGACGGCAACGCCGACCTGACCTGAGCAGGGCTCACGCGGTGGGGATGAACAGCGCCTCGAACGGCGGTTCCCCCACCGCGACGGTCGTGTGACCGCGTCCCTCGGTGTCGGCGGCCAGCACCAGATCGCCGGGTGCGAAGCGCCGCCGCGCACCGTCGGAGGTGGTCACCTCGATCGCGCCGCGCAACATGACCACCCACTGCCGCGCGGGGGCGGGATGCGGCTCGCTGTCGAAGCCGACGCTGCGCAGATAGGAGACACCGGCGGCCGAGGGCATGCCGCCGACCGCCATCGCGGGCACGCCGGGCGCGAGAGACCGGTCCGCCAAAGGGATTTCGGCATCGGCGAACACGGACCCACCGTCGGTGGTGGAGTCGATCACGGTGTAGCGCAGGGTCTTTCGTTCGATCATGAAGTCGATGCTCGCCGGTCGGCGGGCCGTCCGCGATTCCCCGGAGGGAATGGCGCGGACGCGATGCCCATCGTCGATCCGGATGGTTCGGCCGGTGTGCGTGACAGCCCACCAGAAGAGTTTGCCAAAAGATTGCCAGAGCTGTGTGAGGGCTCCGAGTTATCTCAATCTCGTCCGATTTGCCGGAAAACTCGCCGGATTTCGCGGGCGTGTCGTAGGAACATCCAAACGTGTTGGCGTCAACGGGAAGTGCGGCGTGCGCCCGGCTTCCGCTTCTTGTTGTGCGGACGGCTCTCGCCCTTGGGCCGCGTCCACACCCGAGGCTGGTCGCGCGAATCCGATTGGGCGGCTACGGGCGTCGATGGATCGGATACCGGGCGACCCGAGGGGCGGCGGGCGCCGGTGATCTCGGCGAGCCGCCGATCACCCGGGCGAACCTCCACGTCGGTGAGCGTGAGACCGGCGAGCCGAGCCAGCTGGGCGGCCTCGTCGGCATTGTCGGGGGTGACGATGGTGACCACCGTGCCGGAGGCGCCCGCGCGGGCGGTGCGGCCGGTCCGGTGCAGATAGTCCTTCGGATCGGCGGGCAGGTCGACGTGCACGACCAGCGAGACGTCGTCGATATGCAGGCCACGCGCGGCGATATCGGTGGCGACCAGCACCGGCGCGGTGCCGTCCGCGAACGCGGCCAGGGTCCGGGTGCGCTGGTTCTGCACCTTCCCGCCGTGCAGCGCGACCGCCCCGATGCCCTCCTCGCGCAGCTTGCGCGCCAGCTTGTCGGCGCCGTACTGGGTTTTCACGAACAGCAGGGTGCGTCCCGACCTGGCCGCGATCTCGGTGACGACCAGCCGCTTGTCGGTGCGCCGCACCCGCAGCGCGTAGTGCGCGATTTCCGGGACCGCCGATGCGCGCGCAGCACCCCCGCTGCTGGCCTGTGCACCCGAATCTGCCACTGTGCCCGAATCCGCCGGTACGCCCGAATCCGCCTCGGTCCGAGCAGGGTCCGTGCCCTGCGTAGCTGCCGCGCCCGACTCGCCGCCGGAAGACTCCGTGCCGACCGAATGCCAGGCCGGATCGCGTAGATAACGCTGCGCCAGTTCGTCGATCGCGCCGTCGAGGGTCGCGGAGAACAGCAACTGCTGAGCGTCGCCGGGCACCTTGTTGAGCAGGGCCGTGAGCTGCGGCAGGAAGCCGAGTTCGGCCATGTGGTCAGCCTCGTCCACTGTGACCACCCGAATATCGGTCAGCGCCACGGCCTTCCGTCCGAGCAGGTCGGTCAGCCGTCCCGGCGTCGCGATGACCACGTCCACCCCGCGCGCGATCCGCTCCTCCTGCTTCTTGATCGGCAGCCCGCCGACCGCGGTGGCCAAGCGCAAGCCGAGCGCCAGCGCGGGCTCGTCCAGCGCCGATTCGATCTGCATGGCCAGTTCCCGGGTCGGAGCCAGGATCAGGCCGCGCGGGCGCTTGGGCTGGCTCGGGGCGCCGAACAGCCGGGCCAGCAGCGGCAGCCCGAAGGCGAGGGTCTTGCCGGAACCCGTGGCGGCCCGCCCCAGCACATCGCGCCCGGCCAGGATGTCCGGAATCACCGCGCGCTGCACCGGGAATGGCTTGTCGATCCCGTTGCGCCGCAGCGCCTGCACCAACACCACGGGCAGCCCGAGATCGGCGAACGTGGCCGGCGTCGACCCCTCCGCGGCGGACGAGTGCTTGGCGGTGGGCGACGCGGCGGTGTGGATTTCGGCCTCCTGGGCTGGATTCGAGTGTGTTCCGGACGCGGGTGAGCGCGTTCCGGACGTGGGCACGGCGGAACCCGCCGCGCCCGAGCCGGATTCGGGGACGTGCGGGTGGGTTTCAGGCACGGCTGACCAGTCGGCTGAGTTCGACCAGCCAGGGGATGGCCACCGCGAGGGTCGGGACCACGAGGATGGCCAGCGCCGCCAGATACGCGGCGACGGCGATGCGCAGATCGCCGATGGGACCGGCGAGGCGCTGGATGCGGATCAGGGTGGTGGGGCCGCCGACGGCCATCGCGCCCTGCGGGGCGGGCGAATTCGAGCAGGCCACCAGCGCGCGGGCCAGGGGCGTGGGCCCGGTGACCTTGACCGCCGAGTCGTCGGCGAGCAGCTCGATGAGCAGCTTCACCGAGTCCAGCGCGGATTTCGAGCGCACCACCCGCGGGAACGCCTCGTGCGCGGCGGTGAACGCCTCGAGCACCAGGTCGTGGCGGGCGCGCAGGTGGGAGCGCTCATGGCTGACGATGGCGGTCAGTTCCTGATCGGACAGGTTGGTGACGGTGCCCTGGCTCAGCACCACGCGCTGGCGAATGCCGGGCAGGCAGTAGGCGATCGGCTCGGTGGCCGCCAGCACCCGGATATCGGCCGCCTTGCGTTGCACGCTGGACTGATCGAGCAGGTCGACCAGCATGCGATGGCGGGCGCGGCGACGCCGGGTGTGGATGCCGACCCGGATCACCGACCAGATGAGCCGGGCGCCGACCAGCAGGGTGAGCGCGAAGACGAACACCAGCGCCAGCCACAGCGGCAGACCCAGCGCGTCGATCTCCTTGCTGGGCGTGGTGGTGGGGCGGCCGTCCGCGCCGGGCACCAGCAGCCGCGAGGCGATGGCGAGCCCGGAACCGAAGGCGGACAGCACCGCCGCCAGCGCGATCGCCTGCCAAAGCACCAGCGCCGCACGGGGACTGCGATAGGGCCAGGTGGCTCGGCTGAGCAGCGCTGGCACCGGTCCCGCCAACAACAGGGCGAGACCGGCGAATACCGGCGCTGTCCAGTCCAATGTCCTCAGCTCACTGCGTTGTGGGGCTCGGGCCGAGGATACGGCTATTTGGACTCGGGTTTGTCCTTGCGCGCGACCTCGGTGGCTTCGAGCTTAGCGAGTGCATCGCGCAATGCGGCAGCCTCATCCGCACCCACCTGTTCGACGAAGTGCACCAGGGCCGCCCGGCGGCTCCCGACCTCATCGGCTTGCTGCAGCGCATCGAACATCAGACTGGCGACGAGCTCGTCGCGAGTGTGCACCGGGGCGTAGCGATGCGCGCGGTCATCGCGCTGCTGGACCACCAGATTCTTCTTCGCCAAGCGCTGCAGAACGGTCATCACCGTGGTGTACGCGAGTTCACGACGCTCAGCGAGTGCTTCATGGACCTGCCGGACCGTTTGCGGTTCGTCGGCCGACCACAACTGGTCCATGACCGCTTTCTCGAGTTCACCAAGACCTGCCATTCCACAAGTTTACGGAGACAACGACAGGAATGCGTACTACAGGTCGTCGTAACCGGGTGGTAGCTGGTGTGGTATTCCTTATACCCCGGCGTCGACCGGCATATCTGTGAGCGCGGACGCGTGCACATGCCGGGTGCCGATCGGCACGATCATCGGTCGACCCGACACCGGATCCTCGAGCACCTCGGCGCGCAGGCCGAAAACTTCGCGCAAAAGATCGGCGGTGATGATGTCGGCGGGCAGACCCTGGGCGACGATGCGCCCGGCGTGCATGACGATCAGACGGTCGCTGTAGCGGATCGCCAGATTCAGATCGTGCAGCACCATGACCACCGTGCGGCCGAGGTCGTCGTGGAGACGATCGACCAGATCGAGCACCTCGAGCGAATGCGCGAGATCCAGGTAGGTGGTCGGCTCGTCCAGCAGCAGGATGTCGGTGCCCTGGGCGAGAGCCATGGAGATCCAGGCCCGCTGCCGCTGACCGCCGGAGAGCTCGTCGAGGGTGCGCCCCGCCAGATCCGCGATGCCGGTCTGCTCCAGCGCGGTCGCCACCTCGGCCTCGTCGTCGGCCGACCATTGCCGCAGCCACGACTGATGCGGATGCCGCCCCCGCGCCACCAGATCCGCCACGGTCAAACCTTCCGGCGCGACCGGGGTCTGCGGCAGCATGCCGACGATCCGGGCGACGTCCTTGGTCTTCATGGTGGAAATGGCCTTGCCGTCCAACAGGACTCGGCCGGACTTGGGGCGGAGGAGTCGACCCAGCGAGCGCAGCAGGGTCGACTTGCCGCAGCCGTTGGGGCCGATGACGGTGGTGATGAGCCCGGGCTCGATATCGACCGACAGCCCGTCCACGATGACCCGCTCGCCATAGCCGAGGGTGATGTTTTCCGCAGCGAGAGTCACAGGGTGGCCTTCCGGTTGGCGCGAACGAGCAGATACAGCAGAAACGGTCCGCCGACCGCCGCGGTGACCACGCCGACCGGCAGCGAGACGGGAAAGGCGGTGCGCGCGAGCAGGTCCGCGCCGACCACGGCGATGGCTCCGACCAGGGCGGAGGCGATGATCGGCTCACCGGGGGTGCGCAGCAGTCGCCGCGCGATCTGCGGCGCGGCCAGGCCGACGAAGCCGAGCGGGCCGACCGCCGCGGTCGCCAGGGCGGCACAGACGACCGCTGCCGCAATGAGAATCGCCTGCTGGGTTTGGATGCGGACGCCGAGGACCCGGGTGGTGTCGATGCCGAAACGCAGGGTGGCCAGGGTCCGGGCGGATCCGGCCGTGACCAGCAATGCCAGCCCGAGTCCGATCGAGGCGGGCACGAGAGTCGACCAATCGGCGGCATTGAGCGAGCCGGTCAGCCACTGCTGCGCATGCGCGGCATCGGTCAGCGTCGCCCGCGTCAGCAGCCAGCTCACCACCGACAGCAGCGCCGCGTTCACACCGATCCCGATGAGCACCAAGCGAAATCCCATGACCCCACTGTCGCCGGTCGTGGTCCGACCCCAGGCCAGCAGATAGATGAGCACGGCCGTGAGAAGTCCGCCGATCAACGCGGCCGCCGAAACACCCAGTGCCGCCGCGGTACCGGTGGCGACGCCGCCCATGCCGACGAGCACCGCGACCGCCCCGCAACTGGCACCCGAGGTGATGCCCAGCAGATCCGGGCTGGCCAGCGGATTGTGCAGAATCGACTGCGTCACCGCCCCGGCCAATCCGAGCGCGGCACCGACCACCACCGCGGTCAATGCTCGCGGCAGCCGCGAGTCCATGATGACGAACCGCTGCGCCCGTGTTCCCCCGCCGCCCAGCACATCCAGCACCTTGCCGATCGGAATCCTGAACTCGCCCAGCGCGATATCCAGCGCGAACAGCCCGAACAGCAAGGCCACGAGCCCGATCACCGTCAGCAGCGCACCGACACGCAGCACAGTCGAGAGTTTCCCGACCCGTAGCGCGGGCCGAACAGCGTGCAATGTCGCCGATTTCGTGCCGGAGGCAGCGTTTGCCGGCGGGTCGCCGGGGCTCACAGCGCCTGCTTCGCTGGTGGGAGGTGTTGGAAGACTCACAGGCTCACGAGCTTTCGGCGGCGGACGAGCAGGATGAAGAACGGTGCGCCCAGGGCCGCCAGGGTGATGCCCGCCTGGAGTTCTCCGGGGCGGGCGATCAGGCGTCCGGTGGTGTCGGCCAGGAGCAGGACCACCGCGCCGAGTAGACCCGAATAGGGCAGCAGCCAGCGGTAATCCGGGCCGGTCAGGGCGCGGGCCAGGTGTGGGACGATCAGGCCGAGGAAGGCGATCGGACCGACGGCCGCGGTCGCCGCGCCCGCGAGCAGGACGACGGCGGCCAGGCCCAGGGTGCGGGTGCGGGCGAGATTGACGCCCAGGCCGCGCGCCACATCGTCGCCGAGTCCGAGGAGATTGAGACCTGGGGCCGAGGCCAGGGCCAGGATCGCGCCCAGGATCAGGAACGGCAGGATCTGGCGGAAGGTGGAGGCGTCGTGTCCGGCCACATCGCCGACCACCCAGTAGCGGTAGGTGTTGAGGGCCGTGCCGTCCAGCAGGACAACGATATTGGTCATGGCCTGCAGGAACGCCGTGACGGCCGCGCCCGCCAGGACCAGGCTCAGCGGGCTGGCCTTGCCGCCGCCGACGGCGGAGACGCCGAACACCACCAGGCCCGCCAGCAGTGCGCCCGCGAAGGCGAACCAGATGTACTGCGCGGGCGTGGTGAGCGCGAGCAGATGGATGCTCAAAGCCGCCAGAAAGGCCGCACCGGCGTTGATCCCGAGTAATCCCGCGTCGGCCAGCGGGTTTCGGGTGTAGCCCTGGATCAATGCCCCGGCCATGCCCAGGGCCAGACCCGTGATCAGGGCGAGTCCGGTTCGGGGGAGCCGTAATTCGCGCACGATCTGGGTCGCCGAATCCGCGGCCGGACACGAAAGCGGTGTTCCACCAGGGCAAACGAGCGCGTCGTAGACGGTGCCCAGTCCCAGATTGCGGGATCCGAGGGCAATGCTGGCGGCCACCGCGACCAGCAATAACGCGGTGAGAACGAGAAGTCCGAGCAGACGTCGCCGTCTGTTGGTGACTACGGCGGGCACGGTGACGAACTACTCCTGACGCGTTCATTGCTCGATAAGTATGGTAACCCTAACCTATCTTCCCGTTCTCGTTGTCCATGCAGTGGTTCTCATTCGCTAATGCAATGGCCGAACAGTCGATGATGAGGAGGTTCGATGCTCGAACCCGTAACCGTGTGCCCGCCGCGCGATTCCCTGCTCGCCTTCGGGCTGGCCTGTAACCGCCTGCGCGCGCTGCAACCCGAACACCCGCGCGTCTACGCCGTCGCCGCCATGGCCGACCAGGGCAAACGCCGGTGGTGGCGGCTGGCCGACGGGATCCATGAGGGCCGCATCGAGTTGATGTACCGGCGTCACGTCGCGGAGATGAGCAATGCCGATATCGCCGCCGAGGTGGTGGCCACCGCGCTGATCCACGCGGTGGTCGGGCGGGTGCTGGCGCTGGTGGTGTCGGAGGGGCGGGCCTGGGATCCGGGCCTGGAGAACCTGTGGATCCACACCGACAATGACGGCGGCATCGACTGGGCGGGATTGTCCGACACCACGATCCGGGTGGTGGACGGCGATCTGCTGGCCCGGCAGGCCGGGGTGGTGGCGCTGCCGTGCGAGGCGGCGCTGTATGTGTGGCTGGCGCACCGCTGCATTCCCGCGCTGACCCTGGTGCAGGAGGCGATGGCCCGCTGCGCCGGGCTCGGGCAGCGCCGATTCTGGTCGCTGGTGGCCGAATCCGTGGTCGGGGCCGCCACCTATGTTCCGGCGCTGGCCCGTACCTCCTCGTCGGACGGCGCGCGCCGCGGCCAGGCCATGCTGGCGGCGTTCGAGGATCGCGGTCTACCGGTGCGCCGGGCCTGCTTCGTGCGCTAGCGGGTGCTGCCCGGGCACGGCATGGGTCAGGACGGACAGGTGGAGGCGAAGGGCTTGTCGGCGAACAGGTCCGAGATCCAGCCCAGCCACCGGTCGGCCACGGCGGCGGGTGCGTCGTGGCCGCCCGGGACCACCAGATCGTGCACGGGAGTGCCCAGCGTGCACATCTCGGTGACCGCGGCGGTGGACCACGCGGTGACCACGAGCCTGTCGTCATCGCCGCGTGCGATGTAGGTGGGGAGGGACGTCGCGGATTTCGGCAGGTTGGTGCGGTTCTGCAGGTCGGTGAACGGTTGCGCCGCCGCGTCGTCGACGAACGCGACCTCGTCGGGATTGCCCGCATTGGCGACGGCGAGTTCGTCCGGGGTCACCTGACCGGTGCACTGGGATTCCAGACGCGGTGCGGCGCTGAGCAAATCACCGTGGATCACCTGGTCGTAGCCGTATTCAGGATGGCTGTAGCGCACCGCCGCAACGAGATACGGCAGGATCAGATACTGGTCCGGGGCATTCAGACTGCGGCTGCGGACCGTATCGGCGAACCGGAGCTCCAGCGCGGGGGACAGCAATACCGTGCCGTGGATCTTCAACTCCGGCGCATAGGCTTTCGCGGTTTCCGACGCCGACTCCGCGGCCCGTCCACCCTGGGACGCCCCGACCAGCACCGTGTCCCCGGCCAGCGGCAGTCCGGTCGCGTGCGCGGCCCGAACCGAATTCAGCACGTCATACCCGGATGACGGCGTATCCAGGTACGGCGCCTGCCCGGGACCGTCCAGCCCCTGATAGTTGGTCATCACCACCGCTCGATGCCCGGCCAGCATCGCCTCGACCGAGGGCGCGGACCCGAACAACGTCGGCGAATTCGTCGGCGCGCACGCACTGACCACCCCGGAGGTCCCGTGCGCGAACGCGATCACCGGCCACCCACCCGCCGGCGCCTGGCCCTTCGGCACGAACACCGCCCCCGACACCTCGATCGGCTGCCCGGTCGGCGAGGTCGACTCGTACCGGACATAGGTCGCCGACCCGGCCGCCGCGGACAACGCCGAATCCAGGTTCTCCAGCGGCCGCTTCGAGATCAGTTTCCCGGGTGAATCCGGCTTCGGTGCGGGCGTTTCGGTGGATGTGCCGCACGCCGCGAGCAGCGCGACGGCCAGTATCGGGAGGATGACTCCTGCTCGCACGCTGCTCCTTCGGGTGGATTCAGCAACACGGATGGCCCTGTCGCATTATCGGCCCCGAGAGCGGTCAGCCCCCGGCATTTCCGGCCGACGAGTCACTCCAACGCTCGACGGTGTCGGCCACCAGGTAGGGATCCACGCGGTGTTCGATGCCTGGAATCTGCTGATTGCGCTGTCTGGCCACCGCGATGCGTTCCGCGGCCACCGCCAGGTCGCACCCGTATTCCGCCTGCACCGCGAGCAATCGCTGGACCGTCGTCAGCTCGGCCCACCGCTCGAGCCCATCCTCGAGCAGGATTTCGTCCCGGTCCTTCTCGGTGCGGCGACGAGCCTCCTTCACGGTCCAGTCGAGGGTGCGCCCGAGACGGGTACGGAAATCGGCCAGCTGATCGGGGAAGACGGGAGCGAGGGCCAGGATGAGTCGCCAGGCGAAGGCGTCCAATTGGCCCGTCAGCTCCGGACGAGACCAGATGAGCTCATCCCAGTCGACGGCGGCCGTCAGCTCCGGCAACTCGTGGAACCACGTCTCCGGGCTGACCGTGCGTAGCAGCTGGGCGTCGGGGCCGAAGCGTTCGGCGAGCAGCACCGCGTCGTAGAGATCCTTGCCCTCCGGATAGCGATCCTCGGTGAGCCACCGCACCTTCCACGCCAACGACAGCTCCGGGCTGGCCGCCAGCAGACGGACGGGGGCGCCGGGCGCGCCCAGGCGCGGGATCTCGGTCCATTGCGGCGGTTGCGGCAGCGGCTCGTTGAACACGAAGTCGGCCTGGGCGTTTCCCGACCGAATCCGGGCGTCGAGGGCGGTCCACCGCAGATTCAGACGCCGGCCGGGGACACGGTCGTAGGTCCAGATTTCGCTGTAGTCGACCTCGGACGCCTGGATCCGAATCGACTCCGACCGTTCGGCCGCCGTGGCCACCCGCTCGGCGATATCGCGCAGCATCGTCTCGGTCCGCTCACTGTGGAACGCCCACCCCTGCGGCAGCACAACGAAATCCACATCGCCGGGCTCGCGCGCGTCCAGGCCCAGCCAGCCCCGCAGCAGGATGCTGCCGCGCAGCATCAGATGCTCACGCCACGGCGAATCCGCGACCGCCTCGAGCACGATGTCGAGGGCTTCGCGGCGCGCGAGGATCGGGTCCGGCTCCGAGGCGTCCCGGGGTGTGATGGTCATGGGTGTTCCCCTCCTTCGATGATCCAACCGGCGTCGATCGATTCGTCGCTGTCGTGGACCACGAATTCCCGCTCGGCGGAAAGGATGTCGTAGCCCGCGGTCCGTAATGCCGCCAGCAGGGCCAGGTGCCGGGCGGCGGCTGTGGCATCGCCGACCAAGCGGCAGCGCTGGGTGACGAAACGTTCGGTGCGGCCGTCGGTTCGGGTGCGGCGGGCATTGGCGGACAGGTGTGCGGAATGGGCGACGGCGTGGGCGGTCAGTGCGCGCAGGTCGGTTTCCGGGGTGAGCAGCAGCTTGATGTGGTGCTCGAAGTAGCAGCGCGGACCCAGGACCGTGGCTTCGGCGTCGAAGGTGGGCACGCCGGTGGCCCACGGCGTCGCCTCGATCTTGGTGCGGACGACGGGAAATCCGGCGGCATCCAGCCGGGCGGTCAGGGCCGCGATCGAATCGCGCACCACGGCAAGGGGTCCGGAGGCGCGGATGGTCAGCATGGGCTGGGAGGGGACGCGTCCGCGGTCCAGCACGATGTGGGTGTACTTCAATCCGTTGGCGGCGGCGTACCGTTCGAGCGCCTCGGCGTAAGCGGAGCGCACGGTGAGGTGCGCTTCGAAATCGCCGTGGATCTTCGGTGGGGCCGTCGCGGTCATCGGGCCATGGTCGCAAACCGCGGCGGGCGGCGTCGCCCGGTTTTCTTGCGGCGGTCAGTCGTTCGCGTCGCGCGCGGATTCGATGGCGGCGGCGCGCAGGGCTTCGGCGACCCGGGCGACGGGGTCGGGGAGTGGGCCGGGCAGGCGGGCCAGGAGGAGGCGACGGGTCTCGGTCGGGCCGCCGCGGACGGGGAGGACGCGGACGCCGGGCGGGCAGGCCGGGGCGAGACTCGCTGGGATGGTGGTGATTCCGCAGCCGGCGGCAACGAGATTCAGCTTGGCCAGCCAATCCCGGACGGTGTGGGCGATGACCGGGCGTTCGTCGAGACCGGGCCAGACGCCCAGGGAACGGTCGTCGCCGGTGCCCGCGATCCAGGATTGGCCGCGCAGGTCGGCGATGTCGATGTGCTCGCCGCGCGCGAGGGGATGGTCGGCGGGGACCGCGATGCGCAGGCTGCGATCGGTGAGGATCTGCTCCTGCAGCGCAGGCGTTTCCGCATCGAGCGGCCGGTAGGGCGGTGGCGAGGCGACCAGTGCGAGGTCGATGGTTCCCGCTCGCAGGGCCCGGACGAGCGTGGGCGTACCGCCTTCCCGGCCCACCACGGTGATGCCGGGGTGTGTACGCCGCAGCCGCACCAGAGCGTCCGGGACCAGCGCGGCCCCGGCGCTGGCGAACCAGCCGAGCCGCACCGTCGCCCGCTCCTCGGGGATCCCGGCCAATTCCCGTGCGGTCGTGTCGATCTGGTCGATCACTGCCGAGGCCCGCCGGGCCACGATGCGCCCGGCGGGCGTCAACCGCACGCCGTCGTGATGGCGCTCCAGTAGCGGTGTCCCGGCGGCGCGCTCCAGGCTGGCGATCTGCCGCGACACCGCGGACTGGGTGTAGCCCAAGGCCATTGCCGCCGCCGTGAGCGTCCCGCGCTCGGCGACCTCCCGGAACACGCGCAGGGCGGTCAGCGAGGCGTCACTGAAGGTCATGACTTCTACGCATAGCAGCCCCGCCGATTTCGCGCCGCCGACATGATTGGCCGCTGCCCGCCGACAGGCTTGCTTTGTTAGGTAAGGCTGACCTACACTAGGAACCGGCGTCAGGACCGAGCGTCGATCCGGAGGGCTGCCGAGATCCCCGGTCCGCTGCCGCGGCGGGCCTCCCCGATTGGGGGAGCCCGCCGCTTCGTATCAAGATCCCGCGTGCGAACGTGGAGCCATGAGTGATGAGTTCGCCTCGATCAAGTCCATGGCCGATGTGACGCCGGAACTGATGAACAAGCTCAGTGCCGGGACCTTCACCGATCTGCTCGGGCTGAAGTTCACCGAGCTGAGCGGGGACGGGGCCACGGCGGAGTGGGTGGTGACCGCGCAGCAGCATCAGCCGGCCGGAATCGCCAACGGCGGCGTGTACTGCACGGTCATCGAGACGCTCGCCAGTGTGGCGGCGAGCGCGTGGCTGGGGGAGCGCGGGACCGTGGTCGGGGTCAACAACAACACCGACTTCCTGCGGGCGGTGCGGGAGGGGAAGCTGACCGGCGTGGCCACGCCGATCCACCGTGGGCGCTCGCAGCAGCTGTGGGTCGTGGTGATCACCGACGAGCAGGATCGGACGGTCGCGCGGGGCCAGGTGCGGCTGCAGAATCTCAACGCGCAGAACTGAAATCGGGCAGACCCGAAGGTCTGCTATTGCCGAAACATGCTGGTAACGCGGGCCGTGCCAGAATGACCGACGATCCGTCCCCGCGATTCGACGAGGAGTCCGAATGCGATTGTCGCCGCACGAGCAGGAACGCCTGCTGCTGAGTTACGCGGCCGAGCTGGCGCGGCGGCGACAGGCTCGCGGACTGAAGCTGAACCATCCGGAGGCGATCGCGCTCATCACCGACCACGTGCTCGAGGGCGCGCGGGACGGGCGCACCGTCGCCGAGCTGATGGCCTCGGGGCGGACCGTGCTCACGCGCGACGACGTCATGGACGGCGTGCCGGAGATGATCCACGACGTGCAGGTGGAGGCCACCTTCCCGGACGGCACCAAGCTCGTCACCGTCCACCACCCGATCGGATGACACCGATGATTCCTGGTGAATACCTCTGTGCCGACGGCACGATCGAACTGAACCCGGGTGCGGACCGCATCGAACTCGATGTCGTCAACACCGGCGACCGGCCCGTCCAGGTCGGCTCGCACGTGCACTTCCCGCAGGCCAACTCCGCCCTGGAATTCGACCGCGAAGCCGCCCACGGCCGCCGCCTCGACATCCCCGCGGGCACCGCGGTGCGCTTCGAACCCGGTCTGGGCCAGCGGGTTTCGCTGGTCCCGCTGGGCGGCGCCCGCGAGGTGCACGGAATCAGCCTCACCCCACCCGGAAAGCTGGATGCCTGATGGCCGAATTGTCCCGCGCCCGCTACGCCGAACTGTTCGGCCCCACCGTCGGCGACCGAATCCGCCTGGCGGACACCGATCTGCTCATCGAGATCACCGAGGACCGCTGCGGCGGACCGGGTCTCGCGGGCGACGAGGCCGTGTTCGGCGGCGGCAAGGTGCTGCGCGAATCCATGGGCCAGGCCCGCGCCACCCGCGCGGAGGGCACCCCCGACACCGTCATCACCGGCGTGGTGATCGTCGACCACTGGGGAATCATCAAGGCCGACATCGGCATTCGTGACGGCCGCATCACCGCCATCGGCAAGGCCGGAAATCCGGACACCATGAGCGGGGTGCACCCGGACCTGGTGGTCGGGCCCTCGACCGAGATCATCGCGGGCAACGGCCGCATCGTCACCGCGGGCGCCATCGACTGCCACGTGCACTTCATCTGCCCGCAGATCCTCGACGAGGCCATGGCGGGCGGCATCACGACCCTGGTCGGCGGCGGCACCGGCCCGGCCGAGGGCTCCAAGGCCACCACCGTCACCCCGGGGTCCTGGCATCTGGCCCGCATGCTGGAGTCCACCGACGCCTGGCCGGTGAACATCCTGCTGCTGGGCAAGGGCAATACCGTCCGCGAGGACGCGCTGTGGGAGCAATTGCGCGGCGGCGCTGGCGGTTTCAAGCTGCACGAGGACTGGGGCACCACCCCGGCCGCCATCGACCACTGCCTCACCGTCGCCGACGCGTCCGGTGTCCAGGTGGCCCTGCATTCGGACACCTTGAACGAGGCCGGATTCGTGGAGGACACCCTCGCCGCCATCCGCGGCCGGGCCATCCACTCGTATCACACCGAGGGCGCGGGCGGCGGGCACGCGCCCGACATCATCACCGTCGCTTCGCATCTCAATGTGCTGCCCAGCTCCACCAATCCGACCCGGCCGCACACCGTCAACACCCTCGACGAGCACCTCGACATGCTCATGGTGTGCCACCACCTGAGCCCGTCCATCCCGGAGGATCTGGCGTTCGCGGAGAGCCGGATTCGGCCCTCCACCATCGCCGCCGAGGATCTGCTGCACGATCTGGGCGCGATCTCCATGATCGGCTCCGACGCCCAGGCCATGGGCCGCATCGGCGAGGTGGTCATGCGCACCTGGCAGACCGCGCACGTCATGAAGCGCCGCCGCGGCGCGCTGCCCGGCGACGGGGCGGCCGACAACAACCGGGTGCAGCGCTACGTCGCGAAATACACCATCTGCCCGGCGGTCACCAATGGCATCGACCACGAGGTCGGCTCGATCGAGGTCGGCAAACTGGCCGACCTGGTGCTGTGGGAACCGGCCTTCTTCGGCGTCCGCCCGCACGCGGTCCTCAAGGGCGGCGCGATCGCCTGGGCCGCCATGGGCGACGCCAACGCCTCCATCCCGACCCCGCAGCCGGTGCTGCCGCGCCCCATGTTCGGCGCGGCCCCCAGCGTGGCAGCAGGTACGTCCCTGCACTTCGTCTCCGAGCAGGCCATCGAGGACGGCCTGGCCAACCGACTGCGCGTGAACCGAAAGCTGGCCCCGGTGGCCAACGTTCGCCGCCGCACCAAGGCCGACCTCCCCAACAATGACGCCATGCCCCGCATCGAGGTCGACCCGGACACCTTCACCGTCCGCATCGACGGCGAGGTGTGGGCCGAACAGCCCGCCACCGAACTGCCCATGGCCCAGCGGTACTTCCTGTTCTGACCGTCGGTTCCGAAACCCTCGGCTCGAGTACAACGCTGGGAGTGTGCGGAAAGCAGTGGCAGACTTCGGGTATGACGAAAGCCGAGTGGGCCGAAGTTGACAGCTATCTGGTGGAAACCCTGGTAGGGGACGGTGATTCGGAGACCCTGCGGGCGAACGCGGCGGCGGGGCTGCCCGCCATCGATGTGTCGCCGCCGCAGGGGAAGTTCCTGTATCTGATCGCGAAGTCGGTGCGGGCGCGGCGGGTGCTGGAGATCGGGACGCTGGGTGGGTACAGCACCACGTGGCTGGCCCGGGCGGTGGGGAAGTCCGGGCAGGTGGTGACGCTCGAGTACGAGCCGAAGCATGCGGAGACCGCGCGGGGGAATCTGGATCGCGCGGGTGTGGGGGAGCGGGTGGAGATCCGGGTGGGTGCGGCACTGGATTCGCTGCCGGTGCTCGCCGAGGAAGGGGCCGAGGCGTTCGATCTGGTGTTCATCGATGCCGACAAGGTCAACAACGCGAATTATGTGCAGTGGGCGCTGCGGCTGACCCGGCCGGGATCGGTGATCATCGTCGACAATGTGGTGCGCAATGGCGGGATCTCCGACGCCGATTCGGCGGACGCGGCCGTGCGGGCCAGCCGCGAGGTCATCGAATTGATCGCCGCCGAGCCGCGATTGGACGGGACCGTATTGCAGACCGTCGGCGGTAAGGGCTGGGACGGATTCGCCTACGCGGTCGTGCTGGACGAGGACGACTGAGTCGGAGCTCACTCCACGCGGATGAGCTGGGGATATCTGCCCGGTTCACCCGCTTCGCCTTCGATTGCTGAGTAGTTGCCTGGCATCCTGTGGGTCGGGTCAATACGGTCATAACAATGAACGATCCGTACGGCCCCACCTTCCCGCCGCCCGCCTTCATGGCCCCTCGGGAGCCGGAGCCGAAACAGGGTGCGCTCGTGCGGGTACGCAAGGCCGTATTCACGGTCGCACCCGTTGCCGCGCTGGTCCTCGTGGTCGGGGTCCTCGCGACCGTCCTCTATCGCGGCGAGCACCCGCACCGCGCCGATTCCGATCAGGATCAGCGGGCCAATCACTCCACCTCGGTGTCGATCACCCCGGTACGGAACTCGTAACTTCCCGGCGCACGGTCACTTTCGCGATCCCGGCGCTTGCTCGGGATTCGCGGCCAGTTCCTCCCAGTAATCCACGTACGCCTGCTCGTGCATGATGCCCAGCCGCAGCACCCGGGCCCGTGAGACCGCGCGGACGCTGTCGTCCGGATCGATCTCCTCGTACAGCTCGCGATAGAGCTCGAGCCAGCGGCGGTGCTCGGCGGCCTGATTGTGGGCCAGCGCCACCACGTCGCCGGGCTCGCCCAGATCGGCGAAGAACAGCTTCAGTTGCGCGGGATCGCGGGTCTCCGGCTGCGGTGAGCTCGGATCACCGAGCCAGCGGGTGAGTTCGGCGCGCCCGGCATCGGTCAGGTGGAAGACGCGGCGGCGGCGTCCGCTCTCCTCGGCCTCCTCGCGCAGCAATCCCTGTTCGGCCAGCCGCGGCGGCACCCGATAGAGCTGCGCGTGCGGGATCGGCCAGAACTTGTCGACGCTCTCCTCGATCCGGACCTTCAGGTCGTACGGGGTCAGCGGTCCGTGCCGGGCGATCAGACCCAGCACGATGTGGTCCTGCGGTCCGAGTTCGGCCATCGTTTGATCCCTTCCATTGACACCGTCTCACTGAGACTATACCTTGGTCTCAGCAAGACGGTATCAATGAGACTATGGAGTTGACATGCGTGACTACGGCATCGACCTGTTCACCCGCTGGACCGCCCTGTGGAACGGCGACCTCGACCTGGTCGACGAGATCATGGCGCCCGAATTCACCCTCCGCTATGCCCAGCCGGGCGCGTCCGACTTCGACGAGATCCGCGACCGCGCCGGTCTCGCGGCCAAGATCGACAAGTTCCGCGCC
Organism: Nocardia sp. JMUB6875; assembly: GCF_041154655.1. Lineage (NCBI taxonomy): Bacteria > Bacillati > Actinomycetota > Actinomycetes > Mycobacteriales > Nocardiaceae > Nocardia > Nocardia sp. JMUB6875. The sequence continues at coordinate 8,721 of NZ_BAAFGR010000056.1, read as the reverse complement.
GAGCGGCCCGGTCTCGAGTACTCGGCGCAGGGCGTGCCGGTGGTCGAGATGGCCGACGCCCGAAGCGGAATCGTGGCGCGGCCCTACGGTGCCCGAATCGTCCAGGACGGCATCGTGGTTCGCGACCTCAGCGGCACCGACATCTTGCGCTTCGAGAACGGCCAGATCGTGGAGGTGTGGTCGGTGTCCGGCGGGGCCGAGGGACGCAGCTTCTACGCTTGACCCCATGTCGAAGCGCCGCAAGACCCAGCCGATCCCCGCAGACTGCCCGTGCGGACTGCCCGCGACCTACGCGGACTGCTGCGGGCGGCTGCATCGGGGGGAAGCGCAGGCGACGACGGCCGAACAGTTGATGCGCTCGCGGTTCAGTGCCTTCGCGGTGCACGACGAGGCGTATCTGCTGCGCAGCTGGGATCCCGAAACCCGGCCCGCCGAGGTGGATTTCGACCCGGGACTACGGTGGGAGCGGCTCGAGATCCTCGGCGTGACCGGGGGCTCGCCGTTTCACAGCGAGGGCACGGTGGAGTTCCGCGCCCACTATCGCGCCGGGGGTGCGGCCGGGCAGCTGCACGAGAACAGCCGCTTCCGCCGCGACAACGGGGCATGGGTCTACCTCGACGGCGACATCAAGGATTGACCGGGAAATCCGGGTAGAACACCACATGCGCATTTGCGCGCGCTGCGAATTTGCAGCGCGTGCAAGTGTGCATGCGATGTCGGACAAGGGGATTCGACAGCGCTGCCGGTCCCCGGTTTCGGCGAATTCAGCGAGCGGCGCGCGCCTCGAACCCGTCGCAGAGCGCGGCGAGTCCGGATTCGAGCAGGTGTTCCGGGTTCAGCAGAGCGGTATCGGTCGTACCTTCCAGTGCCGCGAGCGCGGGCGGTGTCGGCCAGCGGGGATCGCCGTCGAGCAGGGCATTGAGGCCGGAGCGGTCATCGCCGCTGCTGTCGCGGCCCTGCAGCAGTCGGGCGCTGACCTCCTGAAGCGCGACGCCGGCGATATAGCTCCACACCGACAGCGACATCCGCGTCGCCTCACGGGTGTCGACGCCGAGTTCGGTGAAGCCCTCGACCAGCCAGGCCAGCACGATCAGGCTGTGCTCGCCGAAGTTGTAGCGCGGCACCGCGAAGGTGAACAGCACCCACGGATGTTCCTGGTAGAGCCGCCAATCCACCTCGGCGGCAATGCGCACGCGGTCACGCCAGGTCCAGTTCTGCCCCTCGGCAGAGGGGTAGAGATTGCGGCGCGAGACCTCATCGGTCATGGCCGCCAGCAGCGTGTCCTTGTTGGGGATGTGCCGGTAGAGCGACATGGCTCCGGCATTCATGCGTTCGGCGATGCGGCGCATCGACAGGGCATCGAGTCCGGACTCGTCGGCCAGGGCGATGGCGGTGTCGACGATGGCGGCTCGGGTGAGCTTGGCCTCGGTCATCGGACGAATTCTTTCCTTCCCGCACCGGTTATGCGTACACTGTACCCGTTGCTGCGCGTACACCGTACGCGCGCCTTTCGTATCAGCCGCACATCAGCCCGAAGGATAGGTCATGACGAGTACCCTCGCGCGTCCCGACGTGAAGACGCCGCGCCGTGCCTGGGCCGGCCTGGCCGTGCTGCTGCTGCCGGTGCTACTGGTCTCGATGGATATGTCGGTGCTCTACCTGGCCATGCCGACGCTGACCCAGAGCCTGGATCCGTCCGCGACACAACAGCTCTGGATCCTCGACATCTACGGCTTCATGATCGCGGGCCTGCTCATCACCATGGGCAATCTCGGCGATCGGATCGGCCGCCGCAATATTCTGCTGGCCGGCGCCACGGTCTTCGGCATCGCCTCGGTACTGGCCGCGTTCGCGCCGAGCGCGAGCGTGCTGATCGCGGCGCGGGCGCTCATGGGCGTGGGCGGCGCGACGCTGCTGCCCTCGAGCCTGGCGCTGATCTCCACGCTGTTCCCCGAGGACCGGGCGCGCGCCACCGCCATCGGCGTGTGGACGGCGTTCTTCGCGGGCGGGTCGGCGGTCGGGCCGATCATCGGCGGTGTGCTGCTGCACCACTACTGGTGGGGATCGGTGTTCCTGATCAACACCCCGGTGCTGCTGGTGCTGCTGGTCTTCGGGCCGATGCTGTTGCCCGAGCATCGCGCGGCCGGGCGCGGGCCCCTGGATTGGGTGAGCGTGCTGCTGTCCATCGGTGGCATCCTGCCCATCGTGTACGCGATCAAGCATTGCGCCGCCGAGGGATTCGATCTGCCCGCGGTTGGCATCGGGGTCATCGGCGCGCTGCTGCTGACCGCGTTCATCCGCCGCCAGACGCATCTGGCCGAACCGCTGCTGGACCTGAGCCTGTTCCGCCGGGGCCTGTTCTCGGTGGCCATCGGCTCCAGCACCGTCGGCATGCTCGCGCTGGCCGGTATGAGCTACCTGACCAGCATGTACCTGCAGTCGGTCACCGGGCGCGACGCCTTGCAGTCGGCGCTGCTCGGTATCCCGATGGCGGTGGTGGTGTTCGTGTTCTCGATGAGCGGCGCGCGCATCGGCCGCAAGCTCGGCACCAAGACCACCTTCGTGCTGGCGTTGAGCCTGGCCGCGGTGGGCAACCTCATGCTGCTCGGGGTCGGCGTGGACGGCGGGATCGGCTGGTACATCGCGGGTTCCGTGGTGGCGGGCATGGGCTTCGGCATCGCGTTCACGCTCGTCTCGGAGGTGGCGGTCTCGTCGGTGCCCCCGGAGCGGGCCGGTTCGGCGGTCGGCATCTCGGAGACCAGCTTCGAACTCGGCAACGGTCTGGGCCTGGCGCTGCTGGGATCCCTGGCGGCGCTGGTGTTCCGCTCCGGCGGCGACTTCGGGCCCACCCTCGGCGAGACCATCAACGAGGCGGGCGGCAATACGGCGCTGGTGGATTCGGCCCGCGAGTCGTTCGTGGACGGCATGCACGTCGCCACCACCACGGGTGCGGTCCTGCTGGCCGCCATGGCGGCGGTCGCCTTCTTCGCTAACCGCCGGAAATCAGGCTCCACATCTCCGCGGCGCGAGCACGCCACGGCATGACGACGTTCTGATACGCCCAGCGGACCGGTTTCGCCAATGCCCGCCACGCGCGGGCGACGGCCGCGAAGAGCGGTTGCAGCACAGTGCGGTTCAGCCAGCGGCAGGGAGCCACCACCGTCACCGCGACGACGGTGGTGGCCACCTTCCAGCCGAAGACCACGACGGCGATCAACGTCAGCACGATCGGGCGCAGGATCCAGCGCCACAACTGCCGCAGCGGCCACACGATCAGCCAGGTGCCGAGAAATACGGTGGCGATGCGGACGGCGTCGTAGACCGGTTCGATCAGCCAGGTCCACGCGAAGACGACCGCGCGCAGCAAGCCGACGGCGACCGGACGGATCAGGGTGCGAAACACCCAGGGGATGCCGGGTTTCAGCACGCGCCGCCACACCCATTCCTCGATGGCGCGCTGCATCGGGCGCAGGAGATACGCCAGCAGGAACGCGCCCAACGGCGTGAGGACCAGGCCGAACAGCAATTGCTGGATCAGCAGCTGCCACAGGTAGTCGCGGACGAAATTGCGCAGCGGCCGGAACACCCAGTCCCGGAACAAGATCGCCAGCGGTCGGGCGAGATGGTCGGTGAACAGCCGGAACGCCGCGGCGAGCACACGCGGTATCGCCTTCAGCGCCTCCCACAGCAACCGTGGTGGCACGAATACCACCAGGGCCAGCGCCCGGGCGATCCACATCCAGATCGAGACGCGTTGCGGTGTCGCCGTTTCCGGCGCTTGCATTGTCATGTCTTCCTTCCCCCGTGCACCGCACTCCATCCTGGCCGGGGAATCCGGGTCGCGCCCAGGGTATTTCCACTCATTCCCGATTACGGACCGGCCCTGCGGTTACCCTCGAATCGTGGCTGAGCAAGACGCCCCGAACAGTGGGAATCCGGCCGGGTCGAACGGCCGCCCCTTGGCGGAGCGGGTGGCGACCAGGATCTTCTATCCGACCTCGCGCCCCCGCGAGAAATCCTTGCGCGAGGCCGCCTCCGATTCCGTCGTGCTGGTGACCGGGTCCTCGCACGGCATCGGCAAGGCGGCGGCGAAGAAACTGGCCGACGCGGGCGCGACGGTGTTGCTGGTGGCGCGCTCTCGGGAGGACCTCGAGGCGGTGGCCGCCGATATCCGCGCGGCGGGCGGGACCGCGCACGTGTACAGCTCCGACATCACCGATTTCGAAGCGGTCGAGGAGTTAGGGCGCACCGTGCTCGCCGAGCACGGGCGGGTCGACGTGGTGATCAATAACGCGGGCCACTCGATTCGCCGTCCGATCGACGAATCCTATGACCGCTTCCACGATTTCACCCGCACCATCGACGTCAACTATCTCGGTCCGGTCCGCCTGCTGCTGACCCTGCTGCCCGCCATGCGCGAGCGCGGCAGCGGGCACATCGTCAACATCTCGACCTGGGGACTGCGGATGCCGCCCGCCCCGCGGTGGGCGGCGTACGGTGCGTCCAAGGGCGCCTTCGATATTTGGCTGCGCACCGTGGCGACCGAGATCGCCGCGGACGGCGTCACCACCACCTCGGTCTACATGCCGCTGGTCCATACCCGCATGAGCGCGCCCACCGACTTCTCCGGCGTCCCGGGTCTCACCGCCGACGAGGCCGCCAACCTCATCTGCCACGCCGTTGTCGCGCGCCCCCGCGAGATCTCCCCGTGGTGGACCGGACCCGTGCAGGCCTGGACCGATCTGCGGCGCGGGGCCGCGCAACGCTTCATGGAACGCGGATTCGGGCGCCTGTCAGGGGACTAGCACGACCTTGCCGGTGGTCTCGCGCAGCTCCAGCGCCCGATGCGCCGCGGCCGCCTCCGCCAGCGGGAAACGCTGCACCGCCGGGCGCAGCCGACCGGATGCGGCCTCGGCCAGCGCCCGGGTCTCCAAGGCGCGCAAGCCGCCCGCGCGTTCGAGCATGGGCGGGCCGAGTACCACCTGGGAGGTCACGCCGCGCTCGGCGAGGGCCTGCTCATCGATGTCGATCTGCCCGCCGGACCATCCGAACACCAGGCGCAGGCCGCCCTTGCCGAGCAGATCGATTCCGGCGCGGGCGATCTCACCGCCGACACCGTCGAACAGAATCGTGGCGGGCCGCTCCCCGTACCTGGCCCGCACGGCCTCCGGCCACGACGGATCGAGGTAGTCCAGCGCTAGATCCGCGCCGTTCTCGAAAACCTGATCGGCCTTGGCCTTTCCGCCCGCGAGACCGATCACGGTGGCCCTGGCCGCGGCCAGGTACTGCACCAGCAAGGTCCCGATCCCGCCCGCCGCCGAGGGCACGATGGCGACCGTGTCCTCCGAGATGTCCGCGAAGCCGAGAATGCCCAGCGCCGTCCGGCCGGTCCCGATCATGGCGACCGCCGAGGCCGCGTCGAGCCCCTCCGGAATCTCGTGTAGCCGTTCGGCTTCGGTCACGACGAGTTCGGCGTACCCACCCGGCACCTGCCCGATATGGGCGACCACGCGCCGCCCCACCCAACTCGGATCGACCCCCGACCCGACCTGGTCGACCGTTCCCGCCACCTCACGCCCCGGAACGGTCGGCAACTGCGGCAGCGGCATCGGCCCGCCCGCGATCCCTTGCCGCAGTGAGGTATCCAGCAGATGCACCCCGGCCGCCTCGACGGCGATCCGCACCTGTCCCGCCCCAGGCTCCGGGTCGGCGATGCTCTCGTATCGCAGATTCTCCGCAGGACCGAACTCATGAAGCCGAATGGCGCGCACGACAACTCCTCTGGCTGAAGACTTCCTCTACTGCCCTGAACTCTGCAACCTCAACATATGTTCAGGTCAAGAACGAGTAGATTCCCCCAGGTAAACGATCTTGTCGGCATCGACTATCGAGGCATGACGATTACTGCACCCCGTGTCCGCCGGGTCGGCGGCCGGCTGCTCGCCGGGGTCGCCATGGTGCTCTGGGTCTATCCCGTCGGTATCTCCCTGCTGCTGCTCAGCGCGTTCTCGGTGGCGGACACCCGATGCGACGTCGACGCGAATCTGCACCCGCGGTTGAATCCGGCCGGGATTCCCTGGGTCATCGGGTCCGGATTGTTCTGGGCCGCACCCTTTCTGGTGGCGGTCGCGGTGCGTCGCACCCGGTTCACGATCGCCCTGGCCGCCACCGCGTCCGCCGTCTCGCTGTTCTTCGTGGTTGCGTTCCTCGCCTATCCGCAGCAGGGCATCTGTTGGTGATCGACCCGTGCGGTGCGGGAGGTCACGCGGGCAGATCCAGCGCGGCGAGCCGGGCCGGATCGACGAGGATGGCGATGGTGGCGATGCGGTTGTCCGACACCGTGAACGAGGTGAGCGAGACAGGCGTGCCGTGCTCGTTCCAGGACAGGTAGCCGGGGCGGTCGTCGACGAGCACCGGTTGGTAGCGGGCGACCTCGCCGGAGAACATCTTGGCGCGGGCCGCCACCTCGGTCGCGCCCAAGGTGACGAAGGTGCCGCCGGGAGTGTCGACCGTGAGCCGGACATCCGGGTCGAGCACTCGCAGCAGCGCCTCGAAATCGCCGCCGACCGCGGCCGCGCGGAAGGCCTGGGTCACCTCCCGCTGGGCGCGCCCGGAGGCTGACGGGCGATCGGTGGTGCGGACCTTGCGGCGGGCGCGGCTGGCGATCATCTTGGTGGCGTCGGCGGATTTGCCGAGGATCTGGCCGATTTCGGCGAACGACACCCCGAACATGTCGTGCAGCACGAACGCCACCCGCTCGCTCGGGCCGAGCGAGTCCAGGACGACCAGGAGAGCCAGACCCACCGAATCCGCGAGCGCGACATGGTCTTCCGGCTCCGGGCTGTCGTCGATCACGACGACCTCCGAAATGCCGTCCCCGAAGGACTGTTCGGGCCGTGCGCCGCGAGAACGCAGCAGGTCCAGGCTGATTCGGCCCACCACCGTGGTGAGCCAGCCGGCCAGGTTCTCGATGGCGGCCGCGTCCTGCCGGGCCAGGCGCATCCACGCCTCCTGGACCACGTCCTCGGCGTCGGCGTGCGAGCCGAGCATGCGGAAGGCGACCGCGCGCAATCGATCCCGATGCGCTTCGAACGTCGCGGTCACCGGATTGGCGGGCCTGGTCTCCATCCGGTCACCGTCCCTTGGGCTGCTGGCGCAGCGAGATCCGGTTGCCGTCCGGGTCCACCGCCTCGATGCGGAGACCGAACGGGTATTCCTCGGGCGCGTCGCCGAGGAAGGTCACGCCGCGCTCGCGGAACACCTCGAAGTCCTTTCGCAGGTCGTCGGACTCGAGGATAAGCGGGCCCGGCGCGAGTTCGTTTCCGGCCCCGAGCGGCTGTCCGGCCGACGGCCCATGGGTCCACAGGATGATCTCGAGCGGGCTGCCGGGGACCCGCACGGTCAGGAATCGCCCGTCCGGGCCCGGGAAATCGATGTGCTTCTCGAGTCCGAGGCCCTCGGTGTAGAACTTCAGCGCGCGATCCTGGTCGGTCACGTAGACCGTCGCGTACATCACGTTCGTCAGCATGCTGTCCTCCATTCGTCGATGCGACGACCTGGTGTTTTCGGGCCGTCGCTCATATGACGAGGAGGTGCGCGCGAAGGTAACAACACCTTTCGCTGCCAAGCCGTCGCCCCTGCGTCGCCAGTCACCGATTCGGCTGTAGCGCAGGTGAATCCGCGTCGCCTACGGTGGGTGCGAGTGCGCGGGAGGACACGGTGAAGCGGCTACTTTTCCTGGTGATCGCGATGGTCGTCGCCGGTTCGACCTACGACTACGCCGTCTCCGCGGGCCATGTGGGAGTCGTGGTCGTGGCGGGCGTGATCCTGTCCCTGCTGCTGATCGGCAAGGTTGTGGAATAGCGCGGCCCCGCGGCGCGCACACTGGTGAGATGGACCCTGTCGTCGCCCTGCGTCAGATCGCGTTCTTCAAGGACCGCGCCCGCGAGGACCCCCGGCGAGTCATGGCCTACCGCAATGCCGCCGACATCATCGAGCGACTCGACGACGCGCAACGGCAGCAACTGGGGCGGGCCAACGACTGGCAGTCACTGCCGGGTATCGGGCCGAAGACCGCCGCGGTGATCGCGCAGGCCTGGTCCGGGCGCGAGCCGGACGCCCTGGTCAAGCTGCGCACCTCGGTCAAGGACCTGGGTGGCGGCGAACTCCGCAAGGCGCTGAAGGGCGACCTGCATGTGCACTCGAACTGGTCCGACGGTTCGGCGCCCATCGAGGAAATGATGGCCGCCGCTCAGGCATTGGGTCACGAATACTGCGCGCTCACCGACCACTCACCCCGGCTGACCGTCGCCAACGGCCTGTCCCCGGACCGTCTCCGCCGGCAACTCGACGTCCTCGACGAACTCCGCGACCGATTCGCACCCATGCGGATCCTGTCCGGCATCGAGGTCGACATCCTCGACGACGGCTCCCTCGACCAGGAACCCGAACTGCTCGACCGCCTCGACATCGTCGTGGCCAGCGTCCATTCCAAGCTCAAGATGGAATCCGCGGCCATGACCCGGCGCATGGTCCGCGCGGTGTCCAGCGGTCAGGCCGACATCCTCGGCCACTGCACCGGCCGCCTGGTCGAGGGCAATCGCGGCACCCGCCCCGAATCCAGCTTCGACGCCGAAGCGGTCTTCACCGCCTGCCGCGACCACGGCACCGCCGTCGAGATCAACTCCCGCCCCGAACGCCGCGACCCGCCCACCCGCCTCC